>NZ_CALGOG010000094.1:0-16365 GCF_937958135.1 uncultured Thermosynechococcus sp.
GCTAGGACTACAGGGGTATCTAATCCCTTTCGCTCCCCTAGCTTTCGTCCATGAGTGTCAGTAGCGTCCCAGTAGGGCACTTTCGTCACTGGTGTTCTTCCCGATATCTACGCATTTCACCGCTACACCGGGAATTCCCCCTACCCCTGACGCACTCTAGCGATCCAGTTTCCACCGCCGATCCGAGGTTAAGCCTCGGGCTTTGACGGCAGACTTGGAAAGCCACCTGCGGACGCTTTACGCCCAATAATTCCGGATAACGCTTGCCTCCTCCGTCTTACCGCGGCTGCTGGCACGGAGTTAGCCGAGGCTTATTCCTCAGGTACCGTCATTGTGTTCTTCCCTGAGAAAAGAGGTTTACAACCCAAAGGCCTTCATCCCTCACGCGGTCTTGCTCCGTCAGGCTTTCGCCCATTGCGGAAAATTCCCCACTGCTGCCTCCCGTAGGAGTCTGGGCCGTGTCTCAGTCCCAGTGTGGCTGATCATCCTCTCAGACCAGCTATGGATCGTCGCCTTGGTAGGCCATTACCCCACCAACTAGCTAATCCACCGCGAGCTCATCCCCAGGCCAAAAAAGATTTCACCTTGCGGCATATGGGGTATTAGCGGCCGTTTCCAGCCGTTATCCCCCTCCTAGGGGTAGATTCTCACGTGTTACTCACCCGTCCGCCACTAGCACCGAAGTGCTCGTTCGACTTGCATGTGTTAAGCAGACCGCCAGCGTTCATCCTGAGCCAGGATCAAACTCTCCATTTTGAAAAATAGAGAATTTGACTTTTTGCTCTAGTAGGTGTAACCTACACCGAAAATGTACTTACTTGAGTACTTTGACGAGGGTTAACGCTTTGGCTTTCAAACGTTGATTTGTCTAGGTTCGGGACTCGCTTCGGCTGCACGCCTCATCGAGTGCTTTATCAATCTAACAAGTCTACATAGGCGTGTCAACCCCTTTTTCGAGATTTTTTTCGGATTTTTTTCTGGATTTGGCTGAAACGCTCTCTACAAGCGGCTTTTGAGCCTAAGAATTTTTCGGATTTTCATTTTAGGAGGATGAACATGTCACCGTTGGCGCTCCTAGAGACCTATAGTCGTGCCCATCCGCAGGAGGTGTTGCTGGTGGAGGCACGGGTGGGGGAGCTAGAGGAGGTGGTGTTGATTTTTAAGGGGGTGTCGTCCTCGTTGACGGGGGCAACGGCGATGGATGCGGATGTTCCCCTTTTGCCAGAGGAGGCGGTGATTGTGGCGGTGGATCGGCTACGCAGTCCCTACACTCCTAGTGCGCCGGTGTATTTGGAGCGGGGAATTCCTTGGCAGGATTTTCAGCAACGGTGCTTGGGCGTAAGCTGATCGACGATACGTGTGCTTAAGGGATAGTGTCATGGATGTGCTGCTGCGGCGGTTGGATGCAGAAGGGTGGCGAAGCCACAGTGGGGTGGGGCGACTTTTGGGCTTGCTCCAAGGGTGGCAGGAGAAGAGTTGGCTAGGGCGATGGTTCCCACATTTTGCGGCGCTGCTAGTCGGCTTGGTGCTGGTACTGGCGCCGTTGATGCCGTCGGCGATGATTGGGATGCTGCTGGCGGCAGGGGGTGGGTTTTGGCTACTGTGGACGCTGGCGGGAGAACGGGAAGGCCGCTGGTCGGGGGTACATTTGTTGGTGCTCTTGTATTGGGGGATTGCGCTGTTGGCAACGGTGTTGTCCCCGGTTCCTCGGGCGGCGATGGTGGGGTTGTCGAAGTTGATGTTGTACCTGCTGTTCTTTGCGTTGGCGGAGCGGGTAATGCGCAATGAGCGGTGGCGATCGCGCTTACTGACGGTCTATCTGCTGACGGCGTTGATGGTGAGTGTGGAGGGCGTACGGCAGTGGATTTTTGGAGCGGAGCCATTGGCGACGTGGACAGATCCAGAGTCGGCCTTGGCAACTGTGACACGGGTTTACAGCTTTTTGGGCAACCCGAATTTATTGGCGGGTTATTTGTTGCCCAGTGTGCCACTGAGTGCAGCAGCGATCGCGGTGTGGCGAGGTTGGCTGCCCAAGCTGTTGGCGATGGTGATGCTGGGGATGAATACAGCAAGCCTAATTTTGACGTTTAGCCGGGGCGGCTGGCTGGGGTTGGTTGCAGCAACGATCACCGGGGTTGTGTTGCTGGGGGTTTGGTTTTGGCCAATGTTACCCCTGAAATGGCGTCGTTGGGGGGTGCCGACTGTGGGGGGGTTGGCGATCGCCCTTTGCATTGGCGCGGTTGTCAGTGTACCGGCGCTACGGGAGCGAGCAGCAAGTATTTTCGTTGCACGAGGTGACAGTAGCAATAATTTTCGGATTAATGTTTGGATGGCAGTGCAGCAGATGATTTGGGCACGGCCTTGGTTAGGGATTGGACCGGGGAATGTGGCCTTTAACCAGATTTACCCGCTGTACCAGGTGAGCGTGCGCTTTACGGCGTTGAGTGCCTATTCCATCTTCCTGGAAATCTTGGTGGAAGTGGGTGTGATTGGCTTTGGCGTTTTTCTCTGGCTGTTGGCGGTGCTCGGCGATCGCGCGTGGCGTTGTTTGCGGGAATTAAGGGAAACAGGGAATCCTCAAGGATTCTGGTTGATAGGAACAGTGGCAACAATGGTGGGAATGTTAACCCACGGGCTGGTGGATACCATTTGGTTTCGCCCCGAGGTGGCTACCCTCTGGTGGCTGATGGTGGCAATCGTTGCTAGTTTTGCACCAATGACCCACGGGGCAGAGAATACAACCCCTAACGGTCTTGACTCTGAATCGGAGGTATAGAGCTAAGATTGCCGGCGCGATCGTGCCAGCCACAATGGGAGCAATGGCACTGCCCCATTTTGAGTTGGGAATGGTGGATGGGTTGACGGCAAACCGGACAACGACCAGTGAAGTAGGGGTGGTGCATCAGGACTCGAATCTGCTCAACAGGGGAAAGGTGGCCAATGACTTGCTCAAGACTGCTGCTGGGGCACTCTAAGGAAAACATCAGGGAATCCACCGAAACTTTCGTATTGGTTGACAAAATCTCTTCTCTCCAGTGTCGGGGCGATCGCCGGCAGAGGGAATCGTAAAAATACGGAGATCCACTCCCTTATCCTGTGGAAAACTCCAAAACCCCTGTGGAAAACTCTGGGGAAAACCTGTGGAAAACCCCGGAAAAACTCTGGAAAACTGTGGAAAACTTTTTATTCTTTTTCCAACTGGATAATAGCCTGTGGAAAAACCCCCTACTTTTTCCACAAGTTTTCCACAGGTGAGAAGCAGCTCAAACGTGCTCTAGGAGCGGATTTTTGAAAAGTTTTCCACATTTCCACAGCGCCTACTACTACTATAAGTAAGATATATATAAGTAGCAGTAGTAGTAGATCTTCAAGATCCAATAGGAATAAAATCCTGCCAGAGAAAAATAGAGGATGTGAACTTTGGGAACCTAGACTTAGGTTAAAACCGACTCGAAACCTAAGGAAATATGGCTTAGGAGTGCTGGAATACAGAATTGCAAGGTGATTCAGAGCAGATTGAAATGCAGAGTTGAGATGGCAAAAGGATCGAAGTTTTGGAAAAAGCTGGGGAAAACCTTGGGGAATTTGGGGAAAACTCCAAAAAAGGTCTCTGTTGAGGTTCAAGTCCTCCTAATGGAGATCTATTCGCGCCGCGCAAAAATTTTTTTGGCCTGAGAATGGTCTAGAAGCCTCTGGAAGGCGGGCGATCGTCCTAGTGGGTAGGTTTTATCGTTGAACAGGTTGAGCTGCCCACAGAGGCGATTTTATGAGGGCTTGCCTAGGAAACCTTGGCGCCGCCGTTTGCCGATAGGATAGTCCAAGCAACTATTGTCCTCAAACTTGCCATGACACGCATTGTTACCCTCTTAGGAGCAACAGCAGAACAACAAACGGCGCTTGGTCTGGCTATTGCCCAGTGGTTTGCCGAGCGGCAGCAACGAACGCTACTAACGGTTCCCAGTCCCGCGACATCACTGCGGTTTCTCGTTGGTTATCAAGAGGAGTCTATCGGCTGGCAACCAAAATTTTTGTCGGAGCGACTGGCGATCGCAGAACTGCTGGCCACTGAAAGTGTCAACACTGTATGGCAAGAACTCAGCCGTTTAGTGGAGCCTTATTTGCCCCAAGAGTTAGTGGGTAAGGTTTATGCGGGGGAATTGGTGATTTTGCCGGGGATGGATACCTTGCTGACGTTGAATGCCCTGCGGGTTCACTACAGCAGCGGCGAGTACGATGTGATTGTCTATGCAGGTGGGAACAGTCAAGAGACATTACGGCTGATTGGATTGCCCCAAGGGTTGGCGTGGTACTATCGTCGCTTTCAGCGTTTGCTGGATCAACTAGATCTCAACGCGATCGCCAATGCTATTGGTGGACCGATCGCCAGTGCAATGATGGCAGCCAATATTGATATCCAAAAAGTGCAGGAGCGTTTCAGTGAAGCCAAAGAGTGGATTGATCGTGGAGTAAGGATTGCCGCCGATCCTAAGCGCCTATCGGTATTTCTCGTAACGGATGGCACAGCAATCTCAATCGCTCAGACCCAATGGCTATGGGGTAGTGCCCAACAGGTGAATGTTCCCATTTCTGAGGTTTTTTGTCTTGGCAAACCGACCCCAGAGGTGAGCAGCACATTCGCGCCTTTACGCGTCTCAGCTCTCCCTAAAGACTGGAGCGACTGGCAAGCCCTTGTTTCCCATCTTCCCAACTTAAACCAGATAGGAGCAGCACCCGCTCCCTATAAATTTGACGAAGTTCAACAACAGGTGCGGATTTTCCTGCCGGGGTTTCGCAAAGAGCAGGTGAAACTCAGCGAGTTTAGCGGAGAACTGACAGTGGAAGCCGGTGACCAGCGGCGCCACATTGAACTGCCCCCCAGTCTCAAGGGTAAACCCGTGCGCGCGGGTAAATTTGAAGCCCCCTACCTGATCGTCAGTTTCTAAGGCTCAAGGCGCAGACGCACGGAGTCGCGGTGGGAAATCAGGCCCTCTGTCTCAGCAAGGGTCATAACGGCTGCCCCCTGTTTGCGCAAGGCGGTAGGGGTGTATTGGATAATGCTGGAGTGCTTTAAGAACGTTTCTACGCCTAAGGCAGAAGCATAACGGGCAGCACCAGAGGTGGGCAGCGTGTGATTGGGACCTGCTAGATAGTCACCAACCGCTTCAGGGGTGGAATAGCCGAGGAAAATAGCACCGGCATGGCGCACTTGCTCCACAAGGCACCAAGGGTCTTCGACTGCCAGTTCCAAATGCTCTGGGGCAAAGCTATTAGACAGCTCAACTGCTTGTTCTAAGCTCTCGACAATGCCAATCAAGCCGTAGTGGGCGATCGCCTTCTCTGTGAGAACGCGGCGAGGATGGTTGGCCAATTGTGCCTCCACAGCAGCGACCACCGCCTTAGCAAGGGGCAGACTGGGCGTCAGCAAAATTGCGGCTGCCAGAGGATCATGTTCCGCTTGAGCCAGTAAATCAGCCGCAATGTGAATTGGTTGGGCAGCTTCATCGGCAATGATTAGCACTTCTGAAGGACCTGCAAGGGAGTCAATGCCAACACGGCCATAAACCTGTTTCTTGGCTAGCATCACATAGAGGTTTCCCGGCCCTGTAATCACATCTACGCGGGGAATCGTTTCTGTGCCATAGGCAAGGGCGGCAATTGCTTGGGCACCACCAACGCGATAAATCTCTTGGATGCCGGCTTCTTGGGCAGCGACGAGAACGGCAGGATTAATGCCCTTGCCTTGACCAGGGGGAGTCACCATGACAATTCGTTTGACACCAGCCACCTGCGCCGGAATCGCATTCATTAAAACCGTACTCGGATAGGCAGCCCGTCCCCCCGGCACATAAAGTCCGGCAGCATCGACAGCAGTGTAGCGTTTGCCTAGGACAATGCCATCCTCCCCAAATTGCACCCAACTTTTGGGCACGCGCTGGCGGTGGAAGGCTTCAATCTGTTGCTTGGCAAGGCGAATGGCATCGAGGAGTTCTTTGGACACCTGTTGGTAAGCGGCATCCAATTCATCCCCCTTCACTCGTAGTGTTTCGGGGGTAAGGTCAATGTGATCAAACTGGGCGGTGTACTCAATCAGGGCGCGATCGCCTTCCTTGGCTACACGGCGCAAAATTGCCTCAACCGTAGCTTGTTTTTCGCTCATCTCCCCGCTATCGGTGCGATTGCAAATGCGGCGTAGTTCAGCGCGTAGGTCTGTTAACTGGGTGATGATCCGCAACATGGTCGTTCACGTAGGCGAGGCAGAGAGGCGGGTAAAGGTTAAAAAACCTTAATCAACCCTATCAATAGCTTACAGCGATTTTCCAATTACCGGGGCGGGCTGAGGCCGGCCAACAACGAGGGCCTAGGGCAAGATCAGGATTCGCCGTACTTATCCTTCGGAGTAAAATAGGGAGCCAATTCTTATCAGCAGTTGTTTGAGGCTAAATTCGGGAGTTTCGGGAATTGAGGAGACGCTCCCAGAGTCCCATTCAATAGCTTGCTGGCCGGCGATCGCCTGTTTGCTCCCAAGCTAAATTGTCGAAGTCCCCTGCCATCAATTGAGTAGCGATTTTATTTAGGGATCGGAGCTGAAGATCAAGGGTCACAGGGATTGGATAACAATGGCAACTGGTTTTCCGGTGGCATATAGCCTAGATGTTGCCAAGCGCGGGGAGTGGCGACTCGACCTCGGGGCGTCCGTTGTAGATAGCCCATCTGGAGAAGGTAGGGTTCATAGACCTCCTCAATGGTTTGCACATCCTCGCCCGTGGCGGCGGCAAGGGTTTCAATCCCCACAGGTCCCCCTTGGTAGGATTCAATCATCAGACTCAGGAGCCGGCGATCGCTCCAATCTAACCCTGCTGGATCCACATTGAACAGTTCAAGGGCAGCGGTGGCTACCTCTAGGTTAATCGCGCCATCGTGCTTTACATCGGCATAATCCCGTACCCGCTTCAGGAGCCGCAGGGCAATGCGGGGGGTACCGCGACTGCGCCGGCCAATTTCCAGTGCGGCTTCGGGGGTAATCGGCGTTTGTAGGAGAGCAGCGCCCCGCTGAACAATCTGCTGTAGTTCTTCGGGATGATAAAAACGCAGCCGCTGCACCAAACCAAAGCGATCGCGCAAAGGCGAGGTCAAGGCTCCGGCACGGGTAGTTGCCCCCACCAAGGTAAAGGGATTTAACTTCAGTCGGCGCGTGCGCGCTGTTTGCTGTTTGCCCACCGTCAGATCAAGGTAAAAATCCTCCATTGCCGGATAGAGGAGTTCCTCGGTCATGCGGGAGAGGCGGTGAATCTCATCAATAAAAAGAATATCCCCCTCCTGCAGGTTCACCAGCAGACCCACAATATCGCGGGGACGTTCCAGAGCTGGAGCACTGGTCACTTTGCAGTTGACCCCCATTTCAGCCGCCAAGACTAAGGCAACGGTGGTTTTCCCTAAGCCCGGCGGGCCATAAAGCAGCAGGTGATCAAGGGGTTCTTGGCGTGCTTTTGCTGCTTCGATGGCAATGTGCAGCACATCCTTTAGTTCCTGCTGACCAATGTATTCCCGCAAAGAGCGGGGACGTAGGGACTCCTCAACCGGCGAGCGCTGTTCTTCTGGGGTGGGTTGATGAGAGAGCAAAGAAGGGGAGTGCGATCGCTGCGGCGATGAATTTTGCGACGAAATAATCGCCATTGGTGCACTTAAGCCCGTTTTAACCAGCTAAACATGGAGCGCAGTTCTTGACCCACCTGTTCAATGGGGTGTTCTGCCTCCCGTCGCCGCATGGCGGTAAAGCCCGGTTTACCGGCCATGTTTTCCAGCACAAACTCACGGGCAAATTGACCCGTTTGAATTTCGTGGAGAAT
Organism: uncultured Thermosynechococcus sp.; assembly: GCF_937958135.1. Classification (NCBI taxonomy): domain Bacteria; kingdom Bacillati; phylum Cyanobacteriota; class Cyanophyceae; order Acaryochloridales; family Thermosynechococcaceae; genus Thermosynechococcus; species uncultured Thermosynechococcus sp. The sequence goes on from NZ_CALGOG010000094.1 coordinate 7,848, forward strand.
TTTGCGCATTTCAGCGCGGGTTTCATCGGTAATAATGCGTGGGCCACGGGTGAGGTCGCCATATTCTGCGGTGTTGGAGATGCTGTCCCGCATTTTGGCAAGCCCGCCCTCAACAATTAAGTCCACTATGAGCTTCACTTCATGGAGACACTCAAAATAGGCTAGCTCTGGCTGATAACCGGCCTCTACCAACGTTTCAAAGCCGGCTTTGATCAGAGCACTGAGACCGCCACAGAGCACCACCTGCTCCCCAAAGAGATCGGTCTCGGTTTCCTCGCGGAAGGTGGTTTCCAGAATCCCGGCGCGGGTGCCCCCAATTCCCTTGGCATAGGCCATGGCTAAATCACGGGCCTGCCCACTGGTATTTTGATAGACGGCAAACAGGCAGGGTACCCCTTCCCCTTGGGCATAGGTGCGGCGAACAAGGTGACCGGGACCTTTGGGAGCCACCATCACCACATCCACATTGTCGGGGGGCACGATCTGGCCGTAGTGAATGTTAAAGCCGTGGGCAAAGGAGAGAACATTCCCCGCTTGCAGGTGGGGGGCGATCTCCTGCTCATAAACAACCCGCTGAACTTCATCGGGCAAAAGAATCATGATCCAGTCGGCCATTTTCGCAGCTTCAGCTACGGGGTACACCGCTAGACCATCGCCACGGGCGCGCTCTGCAGAACGACTGCCGGCATAGAGACCCACCACAACATTCAGACCGCTATCCCGCAAGTTGAGGGCATGGGCATGGCCTTGGGAGCCGTAGCCGATAATGGCGATCGTTTTATCTTTGAGGAGTTCTAGCTGGGCATCTGCGTCGTAATACATGCGCGCCATAGGCATGATGTTCCTTTCCAATTGCATTCAGCAGGTTGTTATTATCTCTCTACCACATAGGCAGAGCCGATCGAGCACCTCCTAGAGGGCTAGTTTAGGGAGTTAACGGTTACGGGAATAGCGATTGTTGCCACCGCCCATGGCTTCACGGGGGCGTGCTTTGTTGACCTTGAGTTGGCGTCCCATCCACTCGGCTCCGTCGAGATCGGCGATCGCCGCTTCTTCTTCAGCATCCGTGGACATTTCCACAAAACCAAAGCCCCGCTTACGGCCTGTTTCCCGATCCACCGGTAAATAGACCTGTTTGACGGAACCGTACTCGGCAAAAACGGCCTCTAGGTCTTCTTGGGTGGCCGTGTAGGAAAGGTTGCCGACATAAATAGACATAATCTCATCTGCTCCAAAGCAAAAATTGAACCATGTGTTGGCGTTGACTTCGGAGAGACGACTGTTCTGTAACCAACCTTCCCTAAAACCGAACTCAAGAATCGCTCTACTTAAAACTCAAGCGGCGATTACTCGCCAACGTTGTCTCTCGATTATAGCCGATTGTCGGAGCCTGTGTTGTGAAAGTAGGGATGCTACCCTAAAAGAGGTGGATTTTTTGTGAATCTTAACAATGTCCGATTTACCGGCAGTTGTTGTGGGTCTTTCCGGCGGTGTTGATAGCTCCGTTGCCATTGCCAGCCTGAAAGCGCAAGGGTACCCTGTTGTGGGTCTGACCCTATGGCTGATGAAGGGGAAGGGACAGTGCTGCTCTGAGGGACTGGTGGATGCGGCGCGCCTCTGTGAGGAGCTGGGAGTACCTCACCACATTGTGGATAGCCGCGAAATTTTCGAGAAATACATTGTGAACTATCTGGTCAGGGGCTATGCCAGTGGGGTGACACCGCTACCTTGTTCCCAGTGCAACCGCTTGGTGAAGTTTGGGCCAATGCTGGCCTATAGCCGTGAGCAACTGGGGATTGACTACATTGCCACGGGTCACTATGCCCAAGTGAAATACAATCCCACCAGCGATCGCTATGAATTGTGGCGGGCGGTGGATCGTCATAAGGATCAAAGCTACTTTCTCTACGACCTGCCCCAAGAGATTCTCGCCCATGTGCTTTTTCCCCTTGGGCAGCAAACCAAGGCCGAGACCCGTGCCTTGGCAGCGCAGTATGGCCTGCACACAGCCAGTAAACCGGAAAGCCAAGATCTATGTCTGATTGAAGCCCATGGCTCCATGCGCCAATTTCTTGAACAGTATTTGCCCAACCAGCGGGGAGAGATTGTGGATGTGCATGGGCGGGTGCTGGGGTACCATCAGGGGATTCACCACTACACCATTGGCCAGCGCAAGGGCTTAGGGATTGCGGCACCCGAACCCCTCTACGTCGTGGCCTTGGATCGGGAACACAATCGCGTTATTGTTGGCGATCGCGCCACCGCTGGCCGTCGCGAGTGTACAGTGGCACGGGTGAACTGGGTCTCGATTCCTCCCCCTAGGGAACCCATAACGGCGACGGTACAAATTCGCTATCGCACTCCCCCTGTGCCCGTGACTATCATTCCCGATGCCAACGCCGAGCAGGTAAAATTGGAGTTTACTGAACCGCAATTTGGGGTAACGCCGGGACAGGCGGCAGTGTGGTATGCAGGCGATCGCCTGTTGGGGGGCGGAATTATTCAGCCTTTTGTGACACCAGCGCCCCAACCCCAAGAAGCAATGGCCACCCACGTTTAAGGAAAGACCGACGATGCAAAAGCGCCTTCATTACTCTTCCTTAGAAATTAACCGTCGGGCGGAAGAATTAATCAAGCACTCCGCCAATCGCTATCGGATTACGGTACAAATTGCCAACCGGGCTAAGCAGCGGCGGGCGCTAGAGGTCAGTGAAGATCTCGACGATCTCCCCCTGAAGCCGGTGACCCGTGCCATTATCGAAATGTCCGATGAAATTGCTCAACCGGAGTTACTGGCAGATTAGGAGCCATGGGGAGACGACGGGGCTGGACTTTCTTGGGCTGGGTGATGTGGGGGTGCTTACTGGCACTTCTGTGGCTACCCCTGAGCAGTGCTTGGAGCGGGGGGCGATCGCAATCTGACCCCAACTTGCCCGCTGCCCCTGGCCAAATTCTCATTAACCCCCGCTTGGTGGCGGCAGCCCTCTATCCCAAATTGCCCGGTTTGCCGAAGGAAAATCACTATATCCGCCAAGAGAACCGGCAGCCTGCGCCGGAGAGTACGCTCTTAGAGCGATTTATTGTCTATCACACCACGGTCAAAGGGCGATCGCCCCTCTACCGCTTTGACTGGAAAATTTCCCTTGCCGACTATTTGGGGCTGAATGAATTCCTGCGGAGAGACACCTATCCGGGAGGTTCCTACCTCACGGTCAACCCAATGGAAGGGGATATTGCTGCCATTCGCCAGCTCAATCGTCAACAACGGGATGCCTTGGTGAGCACCCTAGCCGCCTTCTACGCACAACAGGCGGGGTTACCCACTACCCCACCCCAGCTAACACTGCCAGAACCGACACCCAGCCCCCCAACCGTTCTCCCCGCTGTTCCCCAGCCCGGCAGTGCTGGTCTTTTGGTGCCCCCTGCCCCCCCACGCCCGCTGCCCACGGGGGAATCTCGCTTTTTACTGCCCTAGATTTTGCAATTGGGTAAATAACTCATGGCTGTTCCGATTACTGAGCTAATCACCCCTGAGATCCTCAAACCTGCTCGCTATTTGGGGAATGAACGAGGTGCGATTCACAAACCATGGGAAGCTGCAACGGTGCGCTGGGTACTCAGCTATCCCGAAGTCTATGAAGTGGGCGCTTCAAATTTGGGACACATTATCCTCTACAACATTCTGAATACTCTCCCCGATCAACTGTGCGATCGCGCCTACCTACCGGCGGCGGATTTAGCCGCTAAATTGCGAGCCACCCAAACCCCCCTCTTTGCGGTGGAATCCCGCCGTCCCCTTCAGGAATTCGACCTTGTGGGCTTTAGCCTCAGCTATGAGTTGGGCGCCACCAACATTCTGGAAATGCTGAACTTGGCCTGCTTGCCCTTAACGTGGCAGGAGCGACAACAGGCTTCCCTAGAGGAGATTCCCCTCATTTTTGCGGGTGGACAAACGGCCACCTCCAATCCAGAACCCTATGCCGATTTCTTTGACTTTTTTGCCCTTGGCGATGGCGAGGAACTCTTGCCCGAAATCGGTCTTGTGGTGGCTGAAGGCAAACGGGCGGGGTTGAGTCGGCAGGCGTTGCTGCTGGATTTGGCCCAGGTGCCGGGGGTCTATGTGCCCCAGTTTTACGATCGCCAGCCTGATGGCATCGTCAAACCCAACCGTCCCGATGTGCCGGAGCGGATTTTGCGGCGGGTGGCCACCCCCATGCCCCACTACGCCATTGGCTTGGTGCCCTATGTGGCAACGGTGCACGATCGCCTGACGGTGGAAATTCGCCGCGGTTGTACCCGTGGCTGTCGGTTTTGCCAACCCGGTATGCTCACTCGACCTGCCCGCGATGTTGCCCCTGAGGAAGTGATTGCCGCAATTGAAACCGGCATGCGCGCCACGGGCTATAACGAGTTTTCGCTGCTTTCCTTGAGTTGCTCAGACTATTTGGCCTTGCCGGCAGTGGGCGTGGAAATTAAAAACCGCCTGCAAAACGAGAACATTTCCCTTTCACTCCCTAGCCAGCGGGTGGATCGCTTTGATGAGAACATTGCCCACATTGTTGGCGGCACTCGCCAGGGGGGACTCACCTTTGCGCCGGAGGCCGGCACCCAGCGGCTGCGGGACATTATCAACAAAGGGCTGACCAATGAGGAATTGCTACGGGGCATCAAAACCGCCTACGAGCAGGGCTGGGATAAAATTAAGCTCTACTTTATGATCGGCCTGCCGGGGGAAACGGATGCGGATGTCTTGGGAATAGCGGAAACAATCCGTTGGCTGAAGCGCGAATGCTGGATCAAAGGCCGCAAACCCCTGAGCTTTAATCTGACCATTTCCAACTTTACTCCCAAGCCCCATACCCCCTTCCAGTGGCATGCGGTGTCCACCGCGGAGTTTTTGCGCAAACAGGAGTTGCTCAAGGCCGAATTCCGCACCATTAAGGGGTTGAAGGCCAACTTTACCGATGTGCGCATCTCCGCTATGGAGGACTTTGTCGGTCGGGGCGATCGCCAACTGGGGCCAGTGATCCGCCGCGCTTGGGAATTAGGAGCACGGGAGGATTCCTGGTGGGAAAGTCTAGATCGCGCCTATGCCGCTTGGACTCAAGCAATTCAAGAGGCTGGTCTGGACTGGAAATATCGCCAACTGGAAGCCGGCGAGTGGGATGTCTTCAGTGGCAACAGCTACAACCTGGATGCCCCCCTGCCCTGGGATCACATTGATACGGGCATTAGTAAAGCATGGCTGAAGGAAGACTTACGCCGCGCCTTAGAAGCTGTGGTGGTGCCTGATTGTTCCTTTGAGGGGTGCTCCCACTGTGGGGTGTGTGGCATTGACTTTGGCCACAATGTGGTCGTGCCGCCGCCACCGATTCCCCCCATTCAAGGTCTGCCCCATCCTCCTCAAGAGCGCGTGCAGCGTCTGCGTCTCACCTTTGGCAAAACAGGGGAAATGACCCTCCTAAGCCATTTGGATTTACTGCGCCTCTTTGAACGGGCGGTGCGCCGTGCCCAGTTGCCCATTGCCTTTACAGGCGGCTTTCATCCTTCGCCGCGCATTTCCACGGCCAGCGCCTTGCCCCTTGGGGTGACCAGTTATGGCGAAATTGTGGACTTGGAGTTTTACCGCGAGGTGGATCCGCAAACGGTGTTAGAGGCATTGCGGCAACAACTGCCCGCAGAAATCCCCCTCTACACCTGTGAGGTGGTGCCCCTGACGGAACCCGCTGCCAGCGAAGCCCTGCGGGCGGCCACCTATGAGCTACTTATCCATGCTCCTCAATCCGTGGAGCGGGAGCGTTGGGAACTCTGGTTAGAGACCTTGCGAGCTACGCCTGAAATCCTCTATGAGCTAACTACGAAGTCAGGTAAAACCCAGGTGGTGAATTTGCGCGATCGCCTGCTGGAGAGTCACTTGAATGAGCGCCAAGACCACTGGCCGACGGTGAGCGTGATCTACACCGGCGTCTGTCGCAATGACGGCACATTTCTGCGGCCGGAGCATTTCCTTTACTTATTAGAGAAGGTGAGTGGTCTGTCCTTAGAATTGGGGGCGATCGCCCGTCAGAAATTGCACCTTGAAACACCATGAACTTAACAACGCAAATTCGCAGCGGTCTGATTGTCTCCTGTCAAGCTCCGCCAGATTCCCCCTTGGCTGCCCCAGAAATCATTGCCGCCATGGCCAAGGCAGCGGTTTTGCGAGGGGCAGTGGCAGTCCGCATCAATACGCCAGCCCACATTCAAGCAGTGCGCCAAGCGGTAAATGTGCCTATCATTGGCCTCTGGAAACAGGAGTTGCCAGACTATCCCGTGTACATTACGCCTCGCTTTAGCGATGCAGCAGCCGTTGCAGTGGCAGGTGCCGATGTCATTGCCCTCGATGCCACCGCGCGATCGCGCCCTGAACCTCTACAGGACTTGATTCGGCGAATTCACGATGAACTGGGCAAGCCCGTCATGGCCGATATTGACTCCCTAGAAAGTGCTAAAGCTGCCGTTGTTGCGGGTGCCGATTGGGTGGGCACAACCCTCTTTGGCTACACCGAAACCACAGCGCACACCCCACCCCCCAGTTGGCTGCTCCTGAGTCAGCTTGTCGAACATCTTAATGTCCCCATTCTCTGTGAAGGGGGGATTGCCAGTCCAACAATGGCGGCAAAAGCCCTAAATCTGGGCGCTTGGGCAGTGGTGGTGGGCACCGATATTACAGGTATTGACCTCAAGGTGCAGCACTATGTCCAAACCCTGAAGACAAATACAAAGCACGATTTTCAACCCTAACTCCTATCCAATTCTATCGGTTTGTATATTTTCCTCTATATTCCGACCGATAAACGAGAGTTTGTGGCAAGATAGAAGTCGTAGCTAAAGATCCATCGTTAGCCTAGGAGCCACCACCTATGAGCCTAAAACTTGGGGATGTCGTACCCAACTTTACCCAAGCCTCCTCGATGGGGGAGATTAACTTCTACGAGTGGGCAGGAGATAGCTGGGTTGTTTTATTTTCCCACCCTGCAGACTATACTCCCGTGTGCACTACCGAGTTAGGGGAGGTTGCCCGCCTCAAGTCCGAATTTGAGAAACGGAATGTCAAAGTATTGGCCCTGAGTGTGGACAGTGTGGAGTCCCACTTGGGGTGGATCAAGGATATTGAAGAGGTGAATAACGTCAAGGTGGACTACCCGATTCTGGCAGACGAAGATAGAAAAGTCTCCACGCTCTACGACATGATCCACCCCAACTCCCTCAACAATCTGACAGTACGCACGGTCTTTATCATTGATCCCCAAAAACGCCTGCGCTTGACCCTGACCTATCCCGCCAGCACGGGGCGGAACTTTGCCGAGATTCTGCGGGTGATTGATTCGCTGCAACTGACGGACAACTACAGTGTGGCTACGCCCGTCAACTGGCAAGATGGGCAAGACTGTGTGATTGTGCCTTCCCTCAGTGATGAAGAGGCCAAGCAGAAGTTTCCCAAAGGCTTCAATGCCGTTAAGCCCTATCTGCGCTTGACGCCTCAACCCAACAAATAATCCCCAGATTCGACAAGCTCAGACAACAAGGAATAAAGCAATAGCAACGCCCTGAACCCTTCGGGGTGTTTTTTTGTGCCTTGGCGGCATGCCAAGATAGGATAATCTTGCACAGCAAAACCAAGGAAAGGAATAGAGGCGGCATGCAGCGTTGGATCGTTTGGCTGTTGATACCCCTGATCGTGTGTTTGAGTGGGTGCGTTCAGGCAGATGTGGTCATTCAGCATCAAGGACAAACCGGGGGGAGTCTGACCTACACGCTGACACTGCCTCAGCCCGATCTGCCTTTTACAGAACAAGTAATCCAACGGGTGCGTCGTTTGGGGGGAGCAGTTAAGGAGCGGGACAAAACCCATCTGCAGGTGATCATTCCCTTTGACACGAGCCAGCAATTGGCTACGGTTCTCAACCATATTGGTGGTGTGCCCTATCTCCCCCAAGTCACTGCCAAAGCGGATATTTTAGACCAGAACTTTTTGCTCTTTGTGCGGGAGCGCTTTCGCTATGACATTGATCTGCGGCCGTTGGGTATTGAGTCCCGTGATCAAGCTGTTCTCGTGGCCCCACAGTCGCTCCTGAATTTTCAACTTGCCCTAGAGACCCCTTGGGGGGCACGGCCCATTGAGCGCCCAGCCACCACGAGTGATATGGTGGTCAACCCTCGTCTTCAGCGGGGAAGCGATCGCCTGACTTGGACACTAGTGCCGGGGTATCTCAATCACCTTGAGGCGGCCTACTGGTATCCGAGTCCCTTAGGCTGGGGCACACTGGCAATTGTGGGCTTGCTGGTGCTGGGCAATTGGTTATACACTCGCCTGCCTAGGAGTCGTTCAACCTAGATTTCCATGAAATGGCCTCGCCCTCCGGAGAGCTGGCAACAGTATCTTGCCTATTTATTAGCAGGGCCTCTGATTGTCCTGAACCTCTGGGTGGCAGAGCAAGTTTACCTCTATTTTGAGTATCCAATTAATCTCCTTGTC
>NZ_CALGOG010000095.1:0-28540 GCF_937958135.1 uncultured Thermosynechococcus sp.
AAGTCTGGCCCCGGAAAGATTTCAAGGTCATTGCGGAACCAAGCCCCCCACTTGTTCCCCCGCTCTAGGGAGCGCTCCTGAATAAACTCCACCGTTGCCAACGTTTCCCCACCATTGCGGGGGCGATAGACAAAAGCATCAATTTGAAAGTTCTTCCACAGCTTGGCACTGCTGGTGGCATCCTGATACCACCCCTCTTCAACACCGCTTCCCCCACCGCTGCCACTGATGGTGCACTGGTTGCTGGCCTCAAAGGCCATCTGGGGCAGATTGCGCGTCAACAGCGCCGCTGCCTTGGAGCTGTCTGGGTCATTTAATCCCACCGAGCCAGAGCTTTCCTTCGGCGATTGGAGCAAGATGGAGTAGGCAACAATGCTGCCATCCTGCAGGCGAAATGCCCAAGCATTGTCGGGCTGATTGTCGCGGTTGAGGTCAAGGCGCGTTTCATCCGTCAGGGTGTAGAGCGTGTTGTCCTTGAGCAACTCATCTAGCTTAGCTTCCCCCGGCACACCACTGGGCAGCCGCGTATCTTTGGTAAAGAGATACTCCAGCTTTGCCCTTGCCCGATCCACCGCTGGCGCTGTGGCATTGAGCACCTGCAACTGCTCTCGCTGCGCTCCCACCTCTTGCGTGCGGTTTAATGTGCGCAACAGCAACGCCCCCACCGTGAGGGAAATAATCACAAGAACAATGACGGCGGTGGGCAGCACAAACCCCGCGCGGCCAAATCGCAGGCGTCGCTGCCGCAGCACAGGGCTGAGCCGTCGCCGCAACCAGAGTCGCAACTGGTAAAACAGATGCCGTACGGTGCGCAGGAGTTTACGGTACTGACGTTTTGAGAGGCCAAAGCGGCGGTCATTCTCTTTCATAGGCATACTTAATCACTGGGAGGGAGGGGTAACCGACTATTGCCATGGGTTAGGGAGCTGGAGATAGGCTCCATAGCTTAGTATGGTTTTTCTCTATAAAAAAATTTCATGCTCCCGACAACTTTGGGAATTATTTTATGGTGTACATGGTGTGCGGGTTAAGTGGAGCGATTTAGCCAAGAAACCACTTCTCCTAGGTCAGGGAAGTCAAGACGGGCTTCAGCCAACGCTTCAATGCGTTCAGGAGAGAGTTGACGGATGCACTCTTCAAGCTCATTGGGCAGACTGCCAAACCGCCGCCTCAAAAGACGTAGGATAACCGCTGCTTCTCCTTGCTGCAATCCTTGTTGCAATCCTTCCTGTCGCCCTTCTGCATAGACCTCCTGATAAAACCGCGTCCGCTTCAGTTCCTCCGTCGTCAGCCCCAGCATGTGCAGCACCTCCTCCCGTTTCAGCTCAGTAAACCGATACAGCATTATCCGCGTGATTAACTCTATTATCACCTCCCGCTTCTGAACAGTCTTGTCCTGCGCACTCTGCACCAGAAATCTCGCTGCTTTTGGCATCTCTGCTCTGGAGAGCGTCATCAGCTTCATCAGCCCTAGACTCAGCGGCAGCTCCTCTGGGGAGGGCAGCTCACTCAGATACACCCGCCGTAGGCGATCGCTTTGGATGAGAGGAACATAGGGGGTAATCTCTTTTTGCTCCGTCTGTGGGTCAGGGTAAATCACCACCGCCTGCCAGTCAGAAAACGTATCGCGCTTTAGGCGTAGATACAGAAAAATCTCAGCAAAGAAGCGCTCATAGAAGGTGTTGTCCCGCTGAAACTGGACTTCACAGAAATACACCACCCCTGCGGGGTCAGGGGGGACAAAGACACCATCAATGCGAAAGGTGGTTTCCTTGAGTTCAATCGAGTCAAAGCGGTAGCCCTCAGCCCCCTCCACGCCCAGCAGGTCAAAGAAGGTTTGGGGCAACTGGGCAAAGAGTTGATAAAAGAGGGAATCACGACGCATGGGCTAGACGGAGCGATCGCTCCAACCAGAAACCTCAGAAGTAGAGAGTTATGTGAGGTAGGGGTTCCCCCATGCTAAGCTGAGGACTGGACAGAATATACTGTGGTTTTGCATAGATCCCTATGGCGACGTACTATTACATTCTCGCAAGCAAAAAGTTTTTGACCGAGGAAGAACCCCTTGAGGAAGTGTTTCGCGAGCGACAACGTTACTATCGGGAGCAGGGTAAAGAGATTGATTTTTGGCTGGTGCCCGAGCCCGCCTTTCTAGAGCAGCCCCAGTTTGCTGAACAAAAAGCCCGCTGTCCTCAGCCGGCCGCTGCCATTATCTCCACCAACCGGCAATTTATCCAGTGGCTGAAACTGCGCTTGGAGTACGTGCTCATGGGGCAATTCACCAGCGAGGAAGTGCCTAACCCCCTGGCTTCCCTTGCCAGTGTTTAGGGACAAAGGGGGGGCACAGCAGGATTTTGTTGACGGTAATCCTTAAGCCAGTCGCAGGCGCTGGTCAATAACTGCCCCAAGCTATCTAGGGGACTGATTAAAACTTCATCGTCCTCGGTACCGATCGCCACATAGAGCCTGTCTTGACCACTGACATCAACGCTGTAGGGAATTGCGGAAATGCGATCTAGGAGGGCCACCAGCTGGCCCCTTTGCGTCCAAACCCGCACACTGCGATCGGGGGAGGCAGTGGCAATCATTTCACCGTCTGGGCTAAGACTAAGACTGACAATACTGCGCTGGTGAGCACGAAATACCCGGGGAGGCTTGGGGGGACGTTTGCCCTGCATAGACCACAGATAGACGGAGCCACTTTCCCCGGCCGCCGCCAAGAGTTGGCCATTGGCACTAAACTTAAGACTGGCCAACCATCCCGCGTCGGGATGCAGGCGATAGGCAAGGCGATCGCCCTCAAAATCCCAGACGTCAATCGCGCCCGCAGACCCCGTACTGGCCAGCAGCGGGAGGTGCGGATGAAAGGTGAGGCTCCAAATTTCCCCTTCGGTTTTGCGCTCTTGGATTTTCCCCGCGTGCTGCAGGTCAACCAAATAGAGGGTGCCCTTTTGATCACCCGCTGCCAAATAGCGCTGTTGAGGATCTATGGCAACGGTGTAGAGGGAAACCGCCCTGGGGAGTTGCCATGTTTGTTGCGACTGATCCTTGGGGTTCCAGAGCACGAGTTTACCCCCCTTGGTGGCGATCGCCACCCGTTGACCATCCGCGCTAAAGAGCACTTGGTTAATCCCTTTTGGATCAAGGACGGGGGTGGCTGCTAGGAGGGTGCCATCCCGTCGCCAATGCTTGACGCGACCATCTTTGCCCCCCGTCACCACTGTGGCGGCCTGGGGATCTAAAGCCACCGTCCAAATACTTTCTTGATTGGCAACCCACTCCGCCGTGCGGCCATGATCAAGGAACCAGAGGGTCATTTGTCCCCCGCGATCGCTGCTGAGAAGAACCGCCCCGGTGGGATTAAAACTTACCGTATTGATCAGGCGTTCATGACCGCGCAACTCGGCAATCAGTTCACCCGTTGGCTGCCAGAGGCGCAGTGTGTTATCAGTGCTCAGGGTCAATAGCCGATACCCCACAGGAGAGGTGCCGACAAAATAGACGGGGGCTGAGCTAACGCGCCACTGATTGATTTGTTGTCCCTTGGGATGCCAAAGGCGGAGGGTGCCATCTTTGCCCACCGTAGCCAGTTGACCATTGCGCAGAGACGTCAAACTGGTTTGGGGAACCGGCAGATCTCCTTGGACTTGCCAAGCTTGCAGCAGTTCACCTTGGGGCGACCAAACCCGAATCCAGCCCTCTTCATCGGCGGTGGCCAGGCGATCGCCGCTGATGGCATAACTCAAGCTATTGACCCTCTGGCTCAGGGTGGGAATCGTTGTCAGCAGTTCCCCCGCAATGCTCCAACGCAGCATATCCCCTGTGGTGGTGGTGGCGGTCAACTCCTCCCCTGTGGGACTAAAGCGAAAGTTGTTGATGGGCAGAGCAGGCAAACGCCGCTCAAAAACCAGTTTTTGCGGCTCAACGCGCCACAGGGAAATTTCCCCCTTCTCATTGAGCAGCCCTAGGCGATCGCCCGCGAGGCTCAGCCGCGCCAACTTCACCGCGCCAATGTTCAGGGACTGGGTACCCAGCCGCTTCCCCGTCGGCTGCCAAAATTCCACAACCCCCCTTTCACTGATGCTCAACACCTGGCGATCGCCGCTGAGAAAGGCTCCCACGAGGGGCTTGTGCTGGCTGTGCCATTGGTTGCGCGCCCGAATGCGATCCAGAAAAACATTGAGCACAAAGAGGGGACGGGTCGTGGGGTAGTCCCTGAGGGGGCGATCGCCCACCAAGCGCTGCAGCTCCCGTCCCGCCTCAATGGCCGCCACTAGGGCGGGCAACTCTTGGCTTTGAAACTGCTCTAGAAGATCATTACTGGTCTGCTCAAGGGCTAAACTGGCCTGAGTGGCCTGTAAATCCGCATGGGTCTTGGCCAAAATTGCTGCCACCCCCAAGGACACCAGCGAAACCACCCCCAGAGCCATCAGGGCGCGCCGCGTCAGACGACTGGCCTTATGACGCGCTGCCTCCAAAATGCGGTTGGCGGCACTGATTGCTGCTTTCTCTTGGCGCTCGAGAAGGAGAGTGTCTTCAATGGCCTTTTGATTGGCCTCCTGACTGGCAGAAAGGTACTGGTAATCCAAGTCACTGAGACTTTTGCCACTGGCCCAGAGCAGGGCTTCCTCCAAGGCTTGTCCCCGCAGCAACCGAGAGCTATCCCTGCCGCCGGAGCGCAACCATGCTTGGAATTCCTCACTATAGGGGCGCAAGCGGGCCAACTGTTGCTCTACCCACTGCGCATCAAAGACTTGGGCATAGATGGGGTTAAACACCTGCAATTGACCTTGGCGCTGGCACACCAATCCTGTCAAGGCAAGGGCACGCTGCTCATGACTGCCGTCGAGGGGGATACCTCCCGTTTCCAAGATGCGTTGGTAAAGTCCCAAGAGACGACCGCTGCGCTGTTCATCCGCCAGTAGGCGATTGCGAATGGTCTTTAGGTGTTCTGGTTCATCTTGCCGCTCCCAATCCTGAAGGATATGGTCTTGGACAAACCGGGCTAATTCCTCGCCGAGGGTGGATGCCGGCATAAATGACCCGCGGTGTTGCAGGAGGCGACAGAGTTTTTGGGTCAAGAAGGGTTGGCCGCCGGTCCAGTGGAGGATCTCCGCTAGGAGTTGTTCGGGGCGATCGCTCAGGTGGGCAATGCCCTTGAGGAGCGGTGTGGCTTCCCTCAGGGTAAACCCCTGTAAATCAATGGCACAGCCAATGTTAAAGGGGGTGCGCTGCTTATCCTGAATCAGTTGATCCGGCGTGGCCACCCCAAAGAGGGCAAAGGTTAGGCGCCGATATTCGGGATAATCGGCGCGTTGGTTGTAACAAGCGCGGATCCAAGCAAAGAAATCATCGGTGGAAAAGGGCAGACTCAACAGACTATCAATTTCATCAATAAAAATCACGAGAGGCTCACGGGTGTGGGCAAACAACACCGTTTCCACAAAGTCACTGAGGCGTTGAATGGGCGACACCAGCTGGCGATCGCGCCACCAAGAGCGCAGTGACACCACCTCGGTTAACTGAAATCCCTGAATAAGCGCGCCGACAAAGCTGGCATACCACTGCTCCGGTTGAATATTCTGGCTCCCGATCTTAGTGATGTCGAGGGCGGCACAGCGGTACCCCATGGTCATCAACTGGTGGGTCACCTGTACCCGCAGGCTAGATTTGCCCATTTGCCGCGAATTGAGGATATAGCAAAACTCCCCAGCGGTGAGGGCAGCCAACAGATCGGCATCTGCTTGGCGTCGCACATACACTGCTGAGGTGGTGGGTAAACTTCCCCCCACTTGATAGGTGATTGCTGCCGCCATGGAGGGTGACCTAGTTGGCAACAGTGTGCTCAGGTGCTGTTGATGTGGTTGGGGTCTGCGTTGTGGCCTGACTCACCAAAAATTCTTTTTCTGTCACTTCTCCCAGTTGCCCCATGGGTTGGAACGGCCCATTATTGACACTCACCTTGACAGCCCCCGCATTGCCAGTACGCACAATCAGGCGTTCTTTGGCTTGCCAGCGGCGCTCTGTTCCCGACTGCAGAATCCCGGCATAGACGACGCGACCATCGGCCTCCACCTCCAGCCATGCCGCCTCGGAGAGGGACAACTTGACCTCGACGGTTTCAGCAGGAGTGGCACGAGGGGTCGGGGTTGCCGCCGCCGTGGGGGTAGGTGCAGGGGTTAAATCGGTAATGCTTTGGGTTTGAGGACGAAAAAGATAGGCCAATCCCGCCACCGCCGTTGCCACCAGGGCAAAGTAGATGAGGTACAGGTGAAGCGGCCGCAACTGCCAACCCATACCGCCCCTAGAGACACTGGCTTGAGGGGACTGCTCCGCCGGTTCAACCAGCGTCGGAAAAGCGGCAGCTACACTTTTGCCATCCAGACCAAGGGCATCGGCAAAACGGCGAATAAATCCTTGGGTATAAACGGGTTCGGGTAAGTCCTCTAGGCTAGCATTCTCAATAGCTGCCAAGATTGACTGACGCACAAAGGTTTTGGCGGCCAATTCCTCGAGGCTCAGACCCAGTTCTAGTCGCCTGTCGCGGAGGAAAGCACCAATTTCTGCCAGTTTTTCTGCCTGTTGATTACTGAGGTGAGGCATCGCTCTCTATCTCCTGCCGTCAGTCTCTGTCAATTTGCCCCAGAGGGGTTTAGCTATTGCGATTATCCTACAGTAAGCTCCGTAGATGGGGGGACGGCCTTTGCTAGGCTAGATCTGGCTTTTAGACGCACCGTTTTTTATGACTCAACTCTCTCCCTTGTACGAAGGCAAGGCAAAAATTATTTATGCCACAGCAGATCCAGAAATCCTGCTGGCGGAGTTCAAGGATGAGGCCACCGCCTTTAATGCCCAGAAGCGCGGCGCAATCCAAAACAAGGGAGTGATGAACTGCGCGATCGCCAGCCATTTGTTTCGGTATTTGGCCGCCCAGGGCATCCCCAACCATTTTATTGCCCAAGTGGCGCCCAATCAGATGCACATTCGCCGCGTAGAGATCATTCCCCTTGAGGTGGTGGTGCGCAATCGGGCAGCGGGCAGCCTGTGTCGCCAGACGGGCTTGCCCTTGGGATTAGAACTCAATCCTCCCCTCGTGGAGTTTTACCTCAAAAATGATGCTTTGGGGGATCCGCTGCTTACGGGCGATCGCTTGCGCCTATTGCAGATTGCCACGGATGAGGAAGTGGCGCAGATAACGCAAATGGCCTTGGCCGTAAATACTCACCTCAGTCGCTTTTTTGCTGAGTGTGGCATTACCCTGGTGGACTTTAAGCTGGAGTTTGGCCGCAGTCAAAGGGGGGAGATTCTTTTAGCCGATGAAATTAGTCCCGACAGTTGCCGCCTTTGGAATCAGGAGGAAACCGATCCTGAAAAGCGCATCCTCGACAAAGATCGGTTTCGCCAGGATTTGGGCGCCATTGAAGAGGCCTACGCCCTTGTCATGCAGCGGGTCTTAGCCCATAGCATTCCATAGCCAGAGGTGGGCCATGACCGTTGTTCTCGGCGCCGATGTGGGGGGCACAAAAACCCTTGTCGAGTTATGGGAGGTGGTGGGCAGTGAGTGGCAGCTCCTCCACAGGGCTAAATACACCAGCCGCGATTTTCCTGACTTAACCACTCTGTTGCAAACGTTCCTCAAGACGAGTCCTGCCCATCCGCAGCGAGCCTGTCTGGGGATTCCGGGTCCGGTGATTGACCAAGTGGCTCAAGTGACGAATTTGGGCTGGCGGGTCAGTGGTGCTGAATTAGGAACGGCACTGCAGATTCCGAGGGTGACGCTGCTCAATGATTTTGCCGCCGTGGCCTATGGGGCATTGGTATTGCCGCCGACGGATTTTGTTGTGCTGCAGGAGCGGCCTCGGCGTCCCCAAGCGCCCATTGCCCTCTTGGGAGCCGGTACTGGCTTGGGGGAGGCATTGCTGATTTGGCAGGGCGATCGCTACCAAGTGATGCCCCTAGAGGGCGGCCACACCGACTTTCCAGCGCGCAATGAACAGGAAATTGGTCTATTGCGCTATCTGTGGCAAACCTACGAGCGAGTCTCCGTGGAGCGGGTGGTCTCTGGGGCGGGGCTGGTGGCCATTTACGAATACCTCAAGGGGGTCAACTTTGCTCCTGAATCAGCCGCAGTTGCCGCAGCAATGGCAGAGGCAGAAGATCGCGCTGCTGTAGTTGGCGAATACGGCCTTGCCGGGGATCCCCTGTGTGCAGAGGCCCTGCGAATGTTTGTGGAGGCCTATGGGGCAGAGGCTGGCAACCTTGCCCTCAAAAGTTTGCCCTTGGCAGGGGTGTTGATTGCCGGGGGAATTGCCCCCAAAATTCTACCGAAAATGACCGATGGCACGTTTCTGCGGGGGTTTGTGAATAAAGGACGGTTTCGCCCCCTGATGGAGCAGTTGTACGTGGCTGTGATTACGAATCCTGAGGTGGGATTGCGGGGCGCCGTACATTTGGCAGCTCAGGGGGTCTAGGGAGTCTAGAGGTGCTTCAGTTGGGGATAGGCCATCAGTAATTCATCGGCAGTGAGGGTATCCCCGATTGCCTGGGGTTGCCAGAGCAGTTCAACCGCCAGTAGGCGATCGCTGCCAATGCTTCCCAACTGTTGCAGGGCCTGCCGCAGCTCTAGGTCATTGTTGACTGTGGGCAGTTTCAAGCGTCCGGTGGCAGCCACCACCAAAGTCACGACAATGTATTCACCCACATCATTGCTCAGCCCAGGGGCGATCGCCCTCTGCTGGATCTCACGACGGTAGTTAGACAGGGTTTCAGCACTGAGTTTGCTCCGCTCTGCCAGCGCCAGTTGGTTAAAGGCAGTTTCCGCTTGTAGCAGTTTTGTTTCTTGGCTACTGGCGTGGGCATAGACCCAGTATTGGGGATGGCGCAGGAGGGCAAGGGTTGCCTCTTGCAGCACCTTGGTCAGGCCTTCGGGACTTTGGGTATCGGCGGTGAGGGCTAGTTGATTTAGCTCCTCTTGAAGTTCACGGGCTTGAGCCAGCAGTCCCACCTGCAGGGTATGTAGCGAGACCGTGGGGTTATCTACGTCGATCTCAAAGTCATCGCCGCTGGTGCGGAAGTTGCGGAAAGCAGAGATCAAAGTATTGGCAAGGACACCGATCACAAGGATTGTGAAGAGGCCGCCAAAGCCACCGCCAAAACCAAAGAAGGGAATCAGAAAGGGAAAGCCAAAACCTCCGCCATAGACCGGAACGGGCTGGGCATAGCCGTAATCACTGCGGGGGACACGGTAGGAACGGCTGGGCACCGGACGACTAAAGGAACCACCCCCAACACGTCCACCACTGCGAGCTGCCCAGGCGGCACCACTGTCAAGCACCAGATGGGCAATCAAGACCGCCACTGCCACTATTGCCGTAACGGATTTGAGACGTTGCCAAAAAGTTTTCATCATAAATTGTGTTCCCAAGGATTGACCTACAGCAAGGAGATGTTCTGCTCTCAGTCTAACGCTTTGCCTGCTGAAGGTCAGAGGGGGAATGCCGATCAACCTCTCCTGCCTCTTACACCGGTCAACACGGCTGCAGGCTCGGCAGCATCCCTATTTTAGAGAGTGGCTGTATTAGGATATGAGAAGCAAACTTTTGCCTGCCGAGTTCTGTTCAAAACACAATGATTGCAATTCCTGAGCCTCTTAAGCCAGTAATTACCTTTGCCCACCCCGTGCTGATGTGGGTGCTGTTTGCCCTCACGCTTTATGCGATGTATTTGGGAATTCAAACGCGGCGCCTGCGCTCCCTCAGCGGTGAGGAAAAGAAAGCACTAATTCAATCCAAGGTCAATCTCAAACACCACCAAGTTGGCGCTGTCTTACTCGCCTTGATGGTTACAGGCACGATTGGCGGCATGGCGGTCACCTACATCAACAATGGCAAACTCTTTGTGGGGCCGCACTTAATTGTCGGACTCACAATGACGGCACTGATTGCGATTTCTGCAAGCTTAACCCCCTTTATGCAAAAGGGAAGTGAAGTGGCCCGCGCCTTGCACATGACCTTGAATCTGTTTCTGGTCATCCTCTTTGGCTGGCAGGCGGTGACGGGTCTGCAAATTGTGCAGCGAATTCTCAATGCCAGCTAGCTGGGGCGGCAACCTAGAAAGTCGTTGTAGCAATTGCAAAATCTCTGCAACAAGCGAGAGCTTTTGTGCCAGAATAGGGGGAGCACTGCCCCCAGTCCTTCTCAGGGGGACGGAATGGGCTTAACACTGCAAAAGCAAGTGTGGTGTGGCGTTTTCATGCCTTCACCTACCCCCTACTTCAGACAGGAGTTTTACTGCAAATCATTCCTGATGCAGTGGGTGCTTCCTCGCTTGCTTGATTGCAAAGACTGACGTTCTGGGCGATTATGACCACACTTTCCTTGATGCCAAGGCTTCAAACAGCCGTCCGCGTTGAGCACTTATACAAGTCCTTTGGCCGCTTTACGGCGATTCGCGATGTTAGCCTCTGGGTTCATGAGGGGGAAATTCTGGGGCTGTTGGGACCTTCCGGTTGCGGCAAGACAACGCTACTGCGCTTAATTGCGGGTCTGGACAGGCCAGATGCCGGCGAAATTAGGGTGGGCGATCGCTGTGTGGCAGCGGCAAATGTCTTTGTGCCCCCTGAGCAACGGTCCTTGGGCATGGTCTTTCAGGACTTTGCCCTCTTTCCCCATTTGACGGTGGCCGAGAACATTGCCTTTGGTTTGCAACAACAACGCCTCAGCAAAAGGCAAATTCAGGAGCGAGTGGCGGCGGTTTTGGCTTTAGTGCATCTGGAGGGGATGGAAAAACGTTACCCCCACGAGCTGTCGGGTGGGCAGCAGCAACGAGTGGCCTTGGCACGGGCGATCGCCCCTCAACCGGCGGTGATTCTTCTCGATGAACCCCTCAGCAATCTCGATGCCCAAGGGCGCCTGCACCTGCGGGAAGAATTGCGCACGATTCTCAAGGGCACAGGAACAACGGCAATTTTTGTTACCCACGATCAGGAGGAAGCCCTGAGTCTGTCGGATCGCCTGGCGGTCATGCGCCAAGGCAAGATTGAGCAAGTGGGTTCCCCTGAAGAGATCTATTGCCGGCCGGCTTCACGGTTTGTGGCCAGTTTCATTACCCAAGCTAATTTTTTGCCCGCCTCTGTGGAAGGGTCTCAGGTGCACACGGAGGTGGGGACATTTCCCCTTTTAGAAGCGCTGCCTAGGGGAGAAGGGGAAGTGATGATTCGGGAAGAAGATCTCCAGTTGCAGCCCGATCTAGAGGCCACCAGTTGCCTTGTGGTTCGCGATCGCCAGTTTCTTGGTCGCGAGTATCGCTACTGCATTCAACTGCCCTGTGGCAAAGAACTCCATGCCCGCCAGCCCCTTGCTGTGGATATTCCCATTGGTACTGCGGTAAAAGTTGCAGCGGCAGCAGTGCGCTTTTTCCCAAAAGAAAACTAATCTAAGGCGCGCCCCATATACTCACCCCAAAGGGCGGCAGCCAGACCACTACTGCCTTGGGTCGGACTATTGTCATCATTGCCCAGCCAAATGCCCGTGAGAAGATCGGCGCTGGGGACGTAGCCAATAAACCAAAGATCACGACCATCATTGGTGGTGCCGGTTTTACCGGCGACTGCACGACTAATGGCAGCAGCACGACCCGTTCCCCGGCTCACCACAGCAGTGAGGAGATGGGTCATTTCATTGGCGATCGCGGGGTCGAGAACCCGTTGAGGTAATGCATCCCTTGCGGCATAGATAAGGCGACAGGTCTGCCAGTCATCTGCATTTTTACAATCACCGCCATCGCGCACCGCCAGAATGGTATGGGGGGGAATGCGCTGTCCCCCATTGGCGAGCACAGCAAAGGCACCACTGATTTCCAAGAGAGTGACCTCACTTTGGCCGAGAACAAGGCCGGGCACCGCTTGCAGCGGACTCACAATTCCCATCGCCCTTGCCAATTGAATGATGGCTTCTAAGCCAACGGTTTGGGCGAGGCGTAAGGCAATGGGGTTTTCAGAAAGGGCTAGACCCGTGGCCAAATCCATTGCACCACCTCCGCCACGGCAGCCTTCAAACTGTTGCCCTTCCCAGAACACTGGGGCGCAGGAAAAGGTTTCACCGGCCGTGTGGCCTTTTAAGAGGGCCTGGGTATAAACGAACACCTTGAAGGTAGAACCCGGCTGGCGCAGGGCAAGGGTAGCGCGGTTAAATTGGCTTTTTTGGTAGTCCACCCCCCCCACAAGGGCCAGAATCAAACCACTGCTGGGCTGAAGAGTAATTAATGCCCCTTGACTGACGCCATAGCTGCTGGCAGTGGTGGTTACGAAATTGCGCAGACTCGATTCGGCAAGGGTTTGCCAGCGGGGGTCTAGACCTGTCTCCACAATCAGGTTGCCCTCCTGGGCAAGGGTTTCACCGAGGAGTTGGGCAAGTTCCTGATAGACATGATCCGTATAGTAAGGAAAGCGCTGAGAGGTGAGCAATTCCCGCGCCTTGGGACTAATTTCAATGCGGGAGCGGCGGGCGCGATCGCCCTCTTCTTTGCTGATGTAGCCCTGTTGCACCATGCGCAAAATGACCCGATTGCGATACTCCACCGCCGCATCGTAGTCGCGCACAGGATTAAAACGGTTGGGCGCAGGCAGAATCCCCACCAGTGTGGCGGCTTCGTTGAGGGTTAGGTCTTTGGCGGGTTTATCAAAGTAGAATTGAGCCGCATCCTCAAAGCCGCGATTTCCCATGCCCAAATAGACACGGTTGAGGTAGGCCAAAAGCAGCTCCTCCTTGCTGTAGAAAAATTCCAGCTTGAGGGCAACTGCCATTTCCCGCCACTTGCGGCCGAGGCTTTCATCCATCCCCACATGGGAACGAAAGAGTGTGCGTGCCAATTGTTGCGATAGGGTACTTGCCCCTTCCCGTGTTTGGCGGGTGAATAGGTTGGTGAGGGCGGCTCGCACCATGCCCAAGGGATCGACGCCGAAGTGCCAGTAGTAACGAGCATCCTCAGAGGCCAAAACCCCATGCACCAGGTAAGGGGAAAAGTCATTGAGACGCTGCAGTTCGCGGTGGGGGCGATCGTCCACTGGATTGATCAGTTCCCCTTGGCGATCGAGGAGAATAATTGGCCCTTGCTCCATTGGAGGCAGGGGACGTACCGCCACTTTGTTGGCTTCCACAGTCAGCAAGCCTATCCCTAGGACACTGATGCCGATCACCCCCCAAATGCTGTAGATGAGACCGTGAACCAAAGGGGGGGGTGAATTGTGGAAGCGGAGGGTAACGGCGCCTTTGACCTCTGGGGGGCCAAGGGTAATGACATCGCCGTGGTGAAGCTCAGCGGTTTGGAAACGCTGCCGTTGGCGATAGATGCCATTGGTGGAATCTAAGTCTTGGATCTGAAAGACCCCTGTGGGGGTGAGCCGTTTTAGGCGGGCATGGGTGCCACTGACAATCTCTGCGTCAATAATAATATCGGCACGACTCTGACTACGGCCAATAATGTAGCGATCGCCCACCAGGGGAAAGACTTGGCGTTGACCTTTGAACTCTACCCAGAGTTCGGGGGTGCGGGCATTTTCCCGCAGGGAGACCTGTTGCCAATCAAATCGAGACTGTACCGTTTGCACCGCTTGGGTGACGGTCTGAGTCATGGACTGCCAAAAATCTCGGGCAGGATTGGGCATGGCAGCAGCTATAGGGATAACGTTATTGAAGGCACTCGTACCCTGATTGTATCCCTACATTTCTGGCACATAGCCCGCTGGAACGGCACCGGGATCCGTCTCCCGCTTTGAACTGAGAATATCCATGCGCTCAACCAAAATCACCGGCGAGGAGCGCTCGGCTCCCGTGGTGCGGTCTTGCCAGCGATCGAACTTCAGACTGCCCTTGATGCCCAACAGGGTTCCTTTGCGCACATAATCAGCAGCCACCTGAGCTGTTTTGCCCCAAATTTCTAAGTTAAACCAATCGGGTTGATCCTCCTTGCTCAGGCGATTCACTGCCAACGTTAGCCGGCACTTCACACTTCCCGACTCAAAATAGCGCACCTCCGGATCGGTGCCGACACGGCCCACTAGATGAACCACGTTCAAGCCCATGGCTGACTGCCTCAGATTGTTTTTCTATCCATTATCCCAGAATTCGGCTTTGTGAAGAGCTTTGTAAAGATCGACGTTTCATTCGAGGTTTCTCCTGCCTGGCCGGTTTAATCCAAAAAAGGAAGCTGCTGCTATACCGAGCCGGCATAGCAATAACAGTTGTAGCAGTTGTCCCCCAGCCTAACAACCCAGCAAATCCAGTAACGGGCACTGTAGAAATTACAATTATAACTGGAATAGTCAAGCTTTCTAGTTTTACCTCCGGCTTGCCTGCCGAGGGGAACTTGTATCCCTATGGCACCTAGCTTTTGCAAAAGTATTCGTGTACGAAGGCCCTAGGCCACCCAAAAAGTTAGGATTCACCTCTAGGTTTATGTAAACTTTTATTTCCATCAATGCCGAATGCGGGGATCAGCCCACTTCAGGAGCAAATCTGCCAGGAGGTTGCCGACAATCAACATCACTGCCCCCATCATCAGACTCGCCATCACCACGTAAATATCTTGGGCAGTAACTGCCTGTAAAATCAGCCGCCCCAGACCCGGCCAGTTAAAGAAAAACTCGGCAATAAAGGCGCCGCTGAGGAGGCTGGCAAATTCAAAGCCCAAGAGCGTAATCAAGGGGTTTACGGCATTGCGCAGGGCATGGACATAGATCACCCGTGATTCGGGGAGTCCCTTAGCGCGTGCCGTTTGAATGTAGTTTTGTCGCAGGACATCCAGTAAATTGCCGCGCATCAGCCGTTGTAACCCCGCAAAACTGGTGAGGGTGAGGGCAACCGTCGGCAAAATCAAATGCCAGCCAATGTCGAGTACCTTGCCCCACCACGGTAAGTCGTCGTAAAAGAGGCTGGTCATGCCACCGACGGGAAACAAGGGGGTACTCTGAGCTAAAAACAACAGCAGTAAGGCGGTAATAAAACTGGGAAACCCTTGGCCAATGTAGCTGATGACCCGCAGCAGGCGATCGCTCCAGCGATCTTGGGTCACCGCTGCCCAAATTCCCAGGGGAATGGCGAATCCCCATGTCAGGAGAATAGAGCTAAAAGAGAGCAGTAGGGTAGCGGGTACCCGCTCCCACAATAGCGATGCCACCGATCGCTGATAGACAAAACTGGTGCCGAAGTTGCCATGGCGAATGATCTGCCACAGCCAGCGAAAGTATTGCTCTACGGGGGACTTATCAAGACCAAATTGTCGCTCCAATTCCTGCAAGCGTTCCAGGGAAATCTGTGGATCCGCCTTAAGATTGTCCAGATAGTTCCCTGGCGCTAACTGCATGATGGCAAAACTCAATGCAGAGGCCAAAAGCAATGTGATGAGGGCTTCCCCTAAGCGTCGCAAAATTAAACGGCTGGTGTCATTCCCTAGGCATTGGCCAATGGATTTGAGCATGGCTTACTTAGAGGCCAGCACGGCATCAATGGCTGCTTTCAACTCGGCTTCACTGAGCCGGGTGACCACAAAGACTTCCTGCACGGTTTTGCCGCGCCGCGCAATCAGCTTAAACCCCCCCTTGATGGGCACCGAGACCCGCAGGTGGAGATGGGGGGATTTACCCTTGACAGGGGCAATGACACCGGGGGTCAGTGTCGTAATCCCCGCCACCTTGGCCAACTTTTCTAGAACGGGAATGAGACCTTCAATATGGGTAGAGTGATTGAGAACAACCCGACCAGTTGCTACTGCCATTGTTAAGGTAACCACCGTGCTTGCAAGCCGGGTGCCAAAGGCTCTGGCATCCCCACGACAACTTTGTCTGGATCTGATTTTAGGGGAAAAAGCCAAATTTGATGCTGTTGAGGGGGCAGTTGATGGACTGGCGGCGGTGACGCTTGGGGGTTACCGGGCAGCTCTGCCAAAGCATTGGGGTTGGGGTTAAGCGGTGCAGTGTCGCTGTACAAATCACTATTATTCACTTCCTCCGGCATTGTGCGCCCCTCCACAGAGTCCACAGCCAGCATACGACCATCGGGCGACAAGCTGAGGTACAGTTCCTGTTGCGGGTCAAAATCCTTGAGCTTGAACAGGGCCTTGGTTTTCAAATCCAAAAGGGCAAGGTAGGGGATTTCGCGGCTGTTGCCTTCCCCTTCAAGGTGGGTGAGGAGGAGATAGAGAAATTCCCCCTTGGGGTCAAATTGACCGGCAATGATGGAGCCATGGATGGTCAGCAGCTCCCGGTGTTCCCCAAAGAGATCCACCACATAGAGCGATCGCGAGAAATTGGGGTTAAACTTCACCACTGCCACTTGGCGTCCATCGCGGCTAAAGTCCAGCACCATGCCGTACTGGGGCAAAAAGTCAAAGTCACTCTTGCTATTGCCAGGGTCTAGGGGGACAATCGCCAGCCCCTGCCCTTGGGCAATAATTAAATGTTGGTTGTCGGGCGCAATGCGAAAATCGCCAGCGGCCGCTTGATTGAGCCGACGGGGCTGAAAATGTTCATCGAGGAGCCAGAGGGAACTGTCTGCCGGCTGCAGACGATTTACCCGCTGCACAACAATTTTGCTGCCATCATTGGCCAACTGGAAGCGCAAATTCTGGTACTCGCTGTTGTCGAGGATCAGGGAAATTTCACCTGCAGGTCGCGGTTGGCGGCGGGGGGCATCGGGGGCGTTAAAGGATAGCCCAGTGGTGACGGTGTACAGTTGGGGGTCAAAGCCCATTTGCTCGCCCCGTTCGCCCGCACTAAAGAGAATGCGATCGCCCGCCGGATAGGGCTGAAAGTCAAAGACTCGCAGATTGGGGGGCGTCAGAAAAGTTTTTTGCTGCAACGTCAGGTTGTAGAGGATTAATCGCCCCTCTTCCACCCCCGAACCAAGATACACCAGCACGCGATCGCGACTGCGAAACTGCCCCTGAAAGGGTTTCATGGGTTTGCCCTGGGGCACCGAAACCGCGCCTTCTAGGGAGACTTTGAAGGTTTGACCATAGGGAATTGGCTGCTTCAGGGTATAGGCAAAGCGGCGCCCCGACCAACTGGCCTTGCCCTCAAGGGGTGGCTCAATCTTGAGATGTTCCACTACGGACGACCAATCCATCAGCCGGTTAAAGGAGAGGATAAAGGCGCGATCCTCGGCCCCCACATCGCGGTTTTGCCAGCTGAAATCGCGCACCTGGGCTTGGGTGCGATCCCCTGCCCCCAACAGCAAAAGGGTCAAGACAACCGCCGTAAAGAATACGCCTAAGGCAGCCCGGTCGAGGGGCTGCGGAAAGGGGTGAGGAGACATCAGCAGAAATGTTTACACAGCAACAGGAGCACCATACCAGAGGGCTTCAATGTGCTGGATCATGGGTAGCGCTGCCTGCGGTTCTGGCAACAGGACAGTGACATGACCCAGTTTGCGACCCGCGTAGGCTTGACATTTACCATACCAGTGCAGGTGCGCCTGGGGGAGAGCAGCCAAAGCCTCGCGTTTTGCTCCATAGTCCACCTGCGGTGCCGCTAGGCCCAACAAATTCACCATCACCGCCGCCGGTACCTGCATAGCGGGACTGCCCAAGGGTTGGCCACTAATGGCACGCAAGTGCTGCTGAAACTGACTGGTGACACAGGCATCAATGGTGTAGTGGCCAGAATTGTGGACACGGGGAGCAATTTCATTCACCAGTACCTCACCGCTGGCGGTCAGGAAACATTCGATGCCAAAAACGCCCACGGCCTCAAGGGCAGTCAGAATTTGGCGAGCCATGGCCTCAATTTGTTCCCTCACTGGGGGGTCAACGAAGGCAGGGGCAATCACGTGCCGACAGATGGCATCCACCTGCCGGGTTTCCACAACTGGGTAAAGGGCAATTTCCCCTTGGGGCGATCGCGCTGCCATGATTGCCAATTCCTTAACGTAGGGGACAAAGGCCTCCACCAAAAACCCTTGAGGCGGCCTCTCCGGCCAGCGCTGGTGAAACTGCTGCCACGCCTGCTCATCGGGGAGGATAAATGTGCCTTGGCCGTCATAGCCGTGGCGACAGGCCTTAACCACACAGGGAAACGTCGGGGGGCGATCGCCAAGATAGGCAAAGGGCGGTACAGGAAGCCCCAGCTTCTGCAAAAAGTGGCGCTGCTGGTACTTGTCCAACAGGGGGGCGAGGGAGGCAAGACGGGGAGAAAAGCAAACCCCCTGCTGTTCAAGGGACTGCAGTTCCTCTAGATCCACAAACTCATTTTCAAAAGTTATTACATCCACCTGCGCTGCCAGTTGTGCAGTTGTTGCCCCATCGGCGATCGCCCCATAGCAGACGCCGTCCGCAACCGCCACGGCCGGATCGGTGGCCGCCGGTGTTTGTACCCAAAGGCTCAGCCCCATTTCCTTGGCCGCCAGTCCCAGCATCCAAGCCAACTGACCGCCGCCGATCACCCCAATCTTGGTTACCTTGTTCACGCTGCCTGCATTAGACTCAACGGAACCTATTGTCCTATATCAATGCTCCTTGGGTTTCCTCAAGGGCAAGCTGCACTAACCAAAGACTGGGATCATCGCCGGCAGTAAACTCAAAGTTCAATTTACGGCAAATGCGAACCATGCCCTCGTTGTCTTTAAGCACGTAGGCGTGGAGGGCACTGAGACCTTCGTCGCGGCCAATTTGGATTAAACGGCGCAGTAATTCGGTGCCAAGGCCTTGGCGCTGCCAGCGATCGCTAATTAGCATGGAGAACTCGGCGGTATTGCTAAAGTGATCCTTACTGAGGCGAGCGGCGCCAATAATTTCCGGCTGACCGTCCCTTTGACGCTCCACCACCAGCGCCATTTCGCGGTCGTAGTCCACAAAACAGATGCGCACCAAGCGCTCGTGGGCAATCCGCTGGGAGAGTTTCATGAGGTGAAAATAGCGCAGATAGACACTCTGCTCTGAGAGGGTAGCGTGGTACTGGCGCATTAGGGGTTCATCCTCTGGCCGAATTGGGCGAATCAGCACCGGCGTGCCGTCGCGCAACTGCCATGGACTCACGTATTGGGTGGGATAGGGGCGAATGGCCGGCTTGACAAACGTACTTTCGTCCCTGTGGAGCACTAGGCGGGCATCCAAGGCCATCAGGCGGTTGGGGGGTGCCACCAAAAGGGGGTTGATGTCAATTTCCTTAATCCACGGCTGCTCCACCACCAGCAAGCTGAAGCGCACCAGTAAATCCTCAAGGAGGCTGAGATTCAGAGGCGGCCAGCCGCGGACGCCCCTAAAGGCGCGGGAGATTTTGGTTTGCTGAATGAGGCGGCGCGCCAAGGTGGTGTTTAGGGGAGGGAGGGCGATCGCCGTGTCTTCCAGGACTTCCACCAACTGGCCCCCTGTGCCAAAAAGAATCACCGGCCCAAATTGCGGGTCTGTGGAACTGCCCAAAATTAGCTCAAACCCCCGCCAAAGGATCATGGGCTGCACTGTGACGCCGGCAAAGTGACCTGCTCCCGCGGCCATCGTCACATTTTTTTCAATCTGTCGGTAGGCGGCAATCACCGCAGCGGCATCGGGGAGATTCAGCGCCACACCGCCCACATCGCTTTTGTGGGTAATGGTGGGCGAGTAGAGCTTTAGCACCACAGGATATCCCAGGCGATCGGCGGCAGCCACTGCCTCTGTTTCACTGCGGGCAATACAGGTTTCCACCACCGGCAGGCCGTAGGCGGCCAGCACTGCCTTGGCTTCCCACTCGGTCAACAGGCTGCGCCCCTCACCGCGCACTTGGGCAAAAAGCTGACTCACCGAATCCCGATCTGGGGGGGTGGTGGTGAGGGGAAGGGAGGGGGTTTCATAGAGGGCCTGCAAGTGGTCGCTATAGCGCCACATGTAGCTAAAGATGCGGGCGGCGGTATCGGCATAGGCATAGGTGGGAATGCCCGCCTGATTGAGGATTGCTTCTCCTCCCTTGACACCGGTGCCCCCCATCCAACTGGCCAGAATAGGCTTGGCGCCACTGGGGCGGCTTTTAGCGTAGGTGGCAAGATCTTGGGCGATCGCCAGTGGATCGGTCATGGCCTGGGGAGTGAGCACCACCAGCAGACCATCGCTATTGGCATCGGTTTCACAGTGTTGTAGTGCCTTGAGGTAGCGATCGGCCGTGGCATCCCCCAAAATATCCACGGGGTTGCCGTGGCTCCAGGCGGCGGGGAGCACCTGATCTAGAGCCTGGAGGGTCGCCGGCGAGAGGGCACTCAGTTTGCCGCCGGCGCGAATCAGGGCATCGGTGGCCAAAACGCCGGGGCCACCGGCATTGGTGAGAATTGTCAGATGGGGGCCTTTGGGGCGCGATTGCTTGTCCAACACCTCGGCCATGTCAAATAAATCTTCAATCGTTTCCACCCGCAGCACACCACAGCGTTCCAGTGCCGCATCCACCACTGCATCGGATCCCATCAATGCCCCCGTATGGGAAGCGGCGGCCTGAGCGGCAGCGGCAGTTCGTCCCGCTTTGATGACGATAATGGGCTTGACGTAGGCCACTTCCCGCGCCGCTGAGAGGAAAGATCGCGCATCCCCCAGAGATTCCATGTAAATGACAATGCAGCGGGTTTGGGGGTCATCGCCAAGGTAGTAAATGAGATCTCCCCAGCCCACATCCAGCATGGTGCCAATGGATACAAAGGCACTAAAGCCGACATTCTCCTGCAGGCTCCAATCCAAAATGGAAGTACAGAGGGCACCACTCTGGCTCAGAAAACCCACATGGCCCGATCGCGCCATTGTGGCGGCAAAGGTGGCATTTAAGCCCGTGGGTGGACACATGACCCCCAGACAATTGGGGCCAATAATGCGCATCCGCGCCTGGCGGGCAATCCTCAAAATCTCCTGCTCCAGCGCCAGACCCGCTGCCCCCACTTCCCGAAACCCGGCCGAGACAATAATTGCCCCCTTGACCCCCGCTGCTGCACAGTCGGCGATGACTTGGGGAACCGTGGCCGCTGGGGTTGCAATCACGGCGAGATCAACCGCTTCGGGGACAGCCGTCACACTGCCATAGGCCTTAATGCCCAACACAGAACTGCGGCGGGGGTTAACCGGGAAAACCGTTCCGCCAAAGGGGGTTTGAATTAAATTCCACAGCAGGGTACGCCCCACACTCCCTTCTTTTTCGGTGGCACCAATGACGGCAACACTTTTGGGGGCAAAAAGAGGCCGCAGGGGCTGATGGCCGGCGCGCCAGATGTCGTAGGCCGTGGTTCGAGTCATCCTGTTGCCCTCATTACAGTGACGTTGACAAGACGCCAACCCTAGTTTAGCGAGGGCGCTTAGTCTCAGTTACTCTTTGTTACCCAGTGTGCACTTCCCAGTCACAGCCCCTGGCTCCCGTGCGCCAGAGCCGCAGATGCAGACGACTGTTGCCGACTCGCAGATTGCGGAGGTGGAGTTCCTCGATACTGGCGGGCAACAGGGGCTGCTGCAACAAAAACTTGCCCTGGGGCGCATCCACTAAGGGCCAGATCATGATTTGGATAAATTGAAACAAACTTCCCGTGGCCCAAGCTTGGGGGGAACAGGCCACTGGGTACTGCACCGGTTGGGGATAATGTTGACGATCAAAGCCACAGAACAGTTCCGGAGGGCGCAGATCCGGCTGGCGACACACCATGTCAAAGAGTGTCTCCACCAAGGTCAGGGCAAAGTCACTCTCGCCGATTGCCCGCAATCCCAGCGCAATGAGGGCCGTATCGTGGGGCCAGACCGACCCCAAGTGATAGCCAATGGGATTGTAGGCGGGGGAGGTACTGCTGAGGGTGCGAATGCCCCAACCGTTAAAAAGATCAGGTAGCCGCAGGCGTTGTCCTACCTGTTGAGCTTTCTCTAGGTCACAGATGCCGGTCATTAAGCACTGACCCGCATTGGAGGTGAGGCTATCCACCGGCCGACCGTCGCCATCGAGGGCAAGGGCATAGAAGCCTTCGGGTTCCAGCCAAAAGTCACGGTTGAAGCGCTCTTTGAGGGCGGCGGCCTCCTTTTGCCAGCGATCGCCCCACTGGGGATGGCCCAGCTCCTGAGCAATGGCACTTAGGCGAGTCTTGGCAGCATAGACGTAGCCTTGAACTTCACACAGGGCAATGGGACCGCGAGCCAGTTGCCCACGGCGGTTGACAATGCAGTTGCTGGAATCTTTCCAACCTTGGTTGTCAATCCCCTTCTCCGCCTGGCGACTGTAGGTTAGATAGCCGGTGGCAGCCATCTGTTGATCAATCCAATCCATGGCGGCAAGGGCATGGGGCCACAAGGCCTCAAGGGTGGCGCGATCGCCCGTCCAACGGTAGTAGTCGGCATAGAGCATCAGCCACAGGGGGGTGGCATCCACGGTGCCGTAGTAGGGTGTGTGGGGAATTTCCCGATTGCGCGCCATCTCGCCGCAGCGCAGCTCGTGGAGAATTTTCCCCGGCTGCTCATCCCGCTGCGGACACACCTCTTTTCCTTGGTAATGGGCAAGGGTGTGCAGCGTATCGCGGGCGATCGCCGGGTTTAGAATTAGTGCTTGCATGGCCGAAATAATTGAGTCGCGACCAAAGAGCGTCGCAAACCAGGGAATACCCGCCGTCAAGACCTTGCCGTGACTAAAGGACTGCAACAGCATGTAGAGATCTGCCATGCCCCGCCGCAGGATACGATTCCATTGGGGATTGGAGGTGACAATTTCTGTGCAATCTGACCACCACTGTTGCCGTTCCTGTTGTGCGGCTTGATCCGCCGCCGCTAGGGAGAAGGGCACCGCTGCACGGGCCGTGGGTAAGCCATTGGTGAAGGGACGGACACAGTAGTGAATGCTGTGGTAACCTTGGGGTTCTAACCGCAGGCGCCAGCGAGCTGTCATGTTGTCTAGACCGTCGGGGGGGGTGCCCAAAAACTGCACTTGAGTTTCCATGAGGGCACCATCAAGGCCTTGGTAGGCGAAGCACAGATCGGCTCGTCCCTTGGTGTGGCGCAATTCACAACTCACCGGCTTCAGCGTCTGTCCCCGCTGTGGCCGCCCATTGCCGTATTGGCGAATTTCAAATAAATCCTGAAAGTCTGCCCCAAAAGTGAGACAAATGTCCACCACCACAGGTTGCACTTGGTGGTTAGTCACGAGAATGGTTTCAAACAGCGCACCGCGGACGACAAGGAATCGTTCAATGGCCAGAGCTTCCGCTGGCAGATCGGGCTGTTTGGGATTGGTACACACCACCTTGAGGGCATGGCTGCCCGTGCAGTGAAAGCTTAGGAGCACTGGGCGATCGCCCCCCACTCGCAGCTCCGCTTGACTTAAAAAGCGAGTGTCTTGGCAAAATAGCCCCGTAATTGCCGTCTGGTGCTCGTCATTGCAAACATTGCCCAACTCATCACAAATGAGCAGCACGTCATTGTCTTTGAGAACAGGGACGGTCTTGGGGTGGGTTTGAATCTTGGTGGCAGGTAAAGGAGGGGCGACAATGGGAATGTAGTCGCGCCCGTACAGGGAAACAACATCCGTCTCCATAGCTGCGGTAGCGGTCTCTATTGATTCTCTTAGGCGGGAAAATTTTGGGCTGATCGGCTCAATCTTTTAATCTTCCTCCAGGGCTTGGGCGATCGCAATAGGTAAATATAGGGGATCTTAGCCTTTGCGCCGTTGCAGAAACGTGGCCATGCCCAAGTAAATCCCGCTGTGGAGGATCAACATTCCCCAATTTAATAGGAGGTTTCCCCAAGTGGGGGCATAGACAGGGGTGGGTTCAAAGGGCTGGGGAGGGGGTTCAAAGAGGCCAAAATCGAGGGGCGGCGGTACCATGCCGTTCACATCGAGCAAAGCCCCATAGGCACCCATCGTCCAACGGCCAATAGTCAGCCAAGAGAGAGCGGTGGCCACTCCCGTGAGCTTAAAGAGGACGCCGGCAAAGATAATTTGGGGCAAGAGCAGGGGTGGCAAAATTTTGCTTGCCTGATCGGAATTCGTCACCGCCGCCGAGATGAAGAGTCCCAAACAAAGACCGGCCACCAGGGTCAAGAAGGTGGTGACCCCAAGCCCCAGCGGCCAAGGGAGAAGGGCACCCTTTGGCAGACCAAAGGCCCAGAGGGCCACCAAGGTAATGAGCAGCGTTTGTCCCAAAGCCATCCCCTGCCCAAGGGTAAGTTTGGCTGCCATGTAGGCCCAAAGACTGAGATTGGCAAGGCGTTCGCGGCGGTAGATGGCCACCTCTGTAATCAAGGCTTGCGCCCAGCCGGAGAGTCCTACCCAAAGACAGGCACAGGTAAAGACAAAGAGAATGCGCAGGGTTTGAGCGGCCTGCAGCAGGCCGGGGGGATCTTGGGGCACAAAGGGGGAGCGATCTAGGGCAAAGCGGGTGAGCAGCAGGGCAATGGGGACGCTGGTGAGGTTCAGGACGAGGCTCAGGCGATCGCGCCACAGGAGCTGCCACTGCCGTTGACACAATACCCGCCATTGATAGAAGTGAGGTGGAGCGGGTCGCTGGGGGGGCGGTTCAACCTTGGGACGGCCTTCAGACCCAAAAACACTGGTGCTCTCAGCCTGACCCCCCATGCTCAGGTGGCGGCCAAGGTAGCGTTGATAATCGGCGGATTGGCGAAATTTCTGACTCCACTCGGCACTATTTTCGGGGGTCAATAGGGCATAGATCTCGGCCACGGAATTCAGGGGGCGATCGCCCGTTGGACTAAAGAAGTGACAAGCCCCATTGGCTGAACCAAAATAACAAAGACGCCCCCCAGCACCCAGAACCAGCAGGCGATCGCACAGATTCACATGGCTGGTGGCATGGGTCACCAAGATAATCGTGCGTTCTTGATCCGCCAATTGCCGCAGCAACTGCATCAGCAAAAAGTCCAAGCCCGGATCGAGACCGGAGGTAGGTTCATCGAGGAAAAAAAGCTTGGGATTTGCCAATAGCTCAACGGCAATACTCACCCGCTTGCGCTGACCACCACTGAGGCTGGCGACCCGTTGATGCTCTGTCCCCGTTAACTGCACCTGTGCCAGCACTTGCTGGATTGCTGCCCTGCGGTTTTGGGCATCGGTGTCCGCCGGTAAGCGCAACTGCGCCGCATAGTTTAGGACTTCAGCCACGGTGAGGCGGGCATGGACAATATCATCTTGGGGGACATAACCAATCTGGTGGCGGTAGGTGGCAAGATTGCGATGCAGATTGAGACCATTGAGCAGCACCTGTCCTTCCTGAAGGGGGTCTAGTCCCATCAACACCTTTAAGAGCGTGGATTTCCCCGTGCCACTGCCCCCCACCACAGCCACCAGCTGCTTAGGCTCCGCCACAAAGGAAACATCTTGTAGAAGGGGGCGATCGCCTGCTGGCGTTTTTACCCACCGCTTCAAGCCCACCGCCTCAAGGCGAATGTGACTCCCCGGATCCGCCATCTCTAGGGTCTCGTGGCGGTACAGCAAGACAAAAGGTCCAATGCGAATTTGATCGCCGTTGCGGAGCGTGTGGGGAGTTTTTACGAGGACATCGTTGACATAGGTGCCGTTGGTACTGCCCAAATCGCGCAGTACATAGAGACCTGCAGGGGTGCGATCAATGCTGGCGTGGCGCAAAGACACCGTCGGAGCCTCCAGTTGCCAGTGCCGATAGCTGTTGCTGGCTGCGCGCCCCAATGTGAGTGGCCATTCCTTGAGGGTTTTGAGGACTAGGCGGCGCTGCTGGGGTAAGGGGAGTGGGCTGGCTGTTCCCGAAAACTGGATCTGCACCAGCAGCTGGACTTTGTTTTTCGGGTCTTGGCCAATTTCTAGACGCAGCGTTTCCCCAAGGGCAAACCCTTCTTCAATGCCGATGCGACGGTGATTGTAGAACGTGCCATTAGTACTGCGGCGTTGCTGGCCATCCCCATCCCAGAGGTAGTAGGTTGCCCCCTGTTGCTTAAACACGGCGTGGCGGCCGGAAATCACTGCCCAAAGGGGATCATCGGGCACCACTAAATCTGCCCACTGGGGATCGCGTCCCAAACGGTGCTCTGACTGTGTCAGGGTGTAGCTTAAAGTTTTCCCCTGACTTTCAAGGGTGAGGGTAACAGTGGGGAGATTGACAACCGTTTTAGGGGGGGGCGATCGCATCCAAGTCTCACCAGAATTGGGTTCAGAAATGGCCAGCTTCCCTCAATTCACCGTCACCGCAAAGGGAGCCGTAATGATTTTATCTCCCCGCCGGAACTGTCCCCAGAGCCGGTAGCGTCCGGGACTGGGAAACTGGGTCATAAAACGAATGGTCTCCCTAGGTTGGCGCTCCAAGGCATGGGCATGGAGATAGTCAGTGGGTTTAAGGGAAGTCGTGGCTCGCAAAATCACCAGATGCCCTGCTTCACCAAGGTAGGGGCGTAAATCTGGAATAGGTTGCTGGGTAGCTACATCCCGTAAGCGAAAAGCAATTTCCAGCGGCGATCCAGCCTTGAGGGGTTGAGGCAGTTTTAGTTCAACTGCTGTTGTCTCAACTACTTGAGTTGTTTGAGGGGTGGGGGCGGCAAGTTGGGGGGAAGTTCCCTGAGCAACAATAGGGAGCATTGCCACTGTTTCCGTCGCGCCGGCAGGTTTGTAATCGGCAATGAGGGTGTAGCCGCCGCCTTGGGGCAACGTGGTTGTGACCTGAAATTGACCTTCACCTAAATAGCGGGGATGGAGGTGTTGAAATACTTGAAAATCCTCACTGACGATGATCAGGTGCATCAGCTCCTCTTGGAAACGCTCAAACTGCGTCACTGTCTCGCCCGTATGGGTGCGAATGGCCAGTGTGAAGGTGGTTGGTTGTTGAGGAATAGGTGTGGAGAAATTCACTAGTTCGGCATGGGTGGCCGAAGCGCTCCCACCGTGATTGTGGGTCGGCGCAGCACTGTGGTAGCCATGGTCGGGATTCTGGGGAGTGGCAACTTGCTTTTGTTGCATCGTCGTGACAAGAGCGATCGCTCCCCCACCGAGGAGAATTAGCCCTACCACCACTGATTGAATAAAACGCAGTTGGGTCATCTTTCGGTTTCTCTATTTTAGTCAGAGGATGCAAGGATAAGCTTCAGGTGTCTCCATAACCTTTGTAGCTTTTGTTTAATAAATATTTAACATAGGTATTCTAAGAGGGAGTGAGATTTTTTAAGACAGATAGGTTAAAGTGACAAACTTGCACAGGTCGAAGGTCAAGAAAGAACCATGAGCTACAGCGTAGATTTACGAGAGCACGTTGAGACAAGAGGGCAAAATCAATGAGACCACTCCACTATTCCAAGTAAGTCATGGACTATCTACCGCTGGTTGAAGCGGGATAATCTAACCCCCACGGTTGTTCCCCGTTGTCTTTGGAAACTGGATGGGCAAGCCTTAGTAGCGGATAGAGCCGCTCGCCTTAATGACTGTTTAGACAAACAAAAAGCCTAATAAGGACGCAAACAACGCTCATACCCGCCACCCAGCGACGATTATCATCCATTTAGACAAAACAGTGCTCAACCTTCGGCGTCTGGCGCTGCCTAGGACACTCCCCTCGCTGACTTCCAGTTTATGGAGTTGTTCACTGCTAGCTTGCAAACTGATTCTCTGCTACCTCAGTCGCCGTGGCAAGCGCTAGCTAAACCGTACTCTCACAGCAGTTCTGTCTATAGTTCACTCACTTGACCTATTGGGAGTCAGTTACTCCAGCACGGCTCATTATGATAAGAAGCTTTAAGCAGAGCGATTTAGCCACGCAGCCACTTCCTCTAGGTCAGTGAAGTCTAAGAGAGCTTCTGCGAGGGCTTCGATTTGATCAGGAGAGAGCCGGCGGATGCCTTCTTCAAGCTCATTGGGCAGACTGCCAAACCGCCGCCTCAACTGCCGTAGGACAACCGCTGCTTCTCCTTGCTGTAATCCTTGTTGTAATCCTTGCTGTAATCCTGCTTGTAACCCCTGTTGCAATCCCTGCTGCAATCCTTCTTCTCGTCCCGCTTGCAATCCTTCCTGTCGCCCTTCTGCATAGACCTCCTGATAAAACCGTGTCCGCTTCAGTTCCTCCGTCGTCAGCCCCAGCATGTGCAGCACCTCCTCCCGTTTCAGCTCCGTGAACCGATACAGCATTATCCGCGTGATTAACTCTATTATCACCTCCCGCTTCTGAACAGTCTTTTCCTGCGCACTCTGCACCAGACATCTCGCTGCTTTTGGCATTTCTGCTCTGGAGAGCGTCATCAGCTTCATCAGCCCTAGACTCAAGGGCAACTGTTCTGGTGACCCTAACTCGTTCAGATACACCCGCCGTAGGCGATCGCTTTGGATGAGAGGAACATAGGGGGTAATCTCTTTTTGCTCCGTCTGGGGGTCAGGGTAAATCACCACCGCCTGCCAGTCAGAAAACGTATCGCGCTTTAGGCGTAGATACAGAAAAATCTCCGCAAAGAAGCGCTCATAGAAGGTGTTGTCCCGCTGAAACTGCACTTCACAGAAATACACCACCCCTGCGGGGTCAGGGGGGACAAAGACGCCATCAATGCGAAAGGTGGTTTCCTTGAGTTCAATCGAGTCAAAGCGATAGCCCTCAGCACTCTCCACGCCCAG
>NZ_CALGOG010000096.1:0-7676 GCF_937958135.1 uncultured Thermosynechococcus sp.
GGGTTTTGCTAAAGGCCTTGATCACTAGGCGTACCTCTGCCGAACCCGCCAACAAATAGTCTGCTTCTGAGGCGGCATCCACCACCTGGCACAGGCGATTATTGGCTCGTAGCAGATCGCTGGCATAGGCAGCCAAGGAGCGAAGGGAGTCCTTTTCAAGGTGAGTGCCACTGTAGTTAATTTCAGCAATAGTTGCCCCATCGGTCATGCGGCCAATTAGAACGGCTAACACACCCGGTAGGCCGGCAATATGCTGCTCTAAAACACTCTTGAGCGTGCGTACCACCACCTGTTTTCTCCTGAGGAAATTCAGCCTTGATTAACTTTAGATACTATATAAGGGTTATCCATGGTTCTCCATCCGTAGAATTTCGGATATTGTTGCCGATTTAACAAAAATGGATACCTCTTTCGTGGAAAGGGATTTTCCAGACTATTCCCCCTAGGAGTCAGCCATGACTACGGCAACAGAACTGCCCATTCCCGAGTTCTTTGACCCTGCGAAAGTGGCTCAGGTGTGGCGCGTTCCCTACCAAGAACGGGCAGTGCAGGCTCGCCAATGGGCACAGCAGTACCGAATTCCGCCGGCGAGGGAAGATCAACGGCGCACAATTCTCTTGCTCATTGATGTCCAGAATACGTTTTGCTTGCCGGAGTTTGAGCTATTTGTCCAAGGTGCAGTTGCGGACAATCAACGCCTCTGCCGCTTCATCTATACCCACCTTGCCCACATTAGCGAGATTATCGTTACCCTCGATACCCACACCGCCAGTCAAATTTTCCATCCCCTCTTTTGGATCGATGCCAATGGGGAACCACCGCCGCCCCTGACGACCATTACCGTTGACGATGTTAAGTGTGGGCGCTGGCAACCCAATCCCCAACTCCTGGCCTCCCTCGGCATGACCGATCAACAGAGTTTGCAGGCCTATGCCCAGTACTATGTGGCACAATTAGCTGCCAAAGGGAAATTTCCGTTGACGATTTGGCCCTACCACGCGATGCTGGGGGGAATTGGCCATGCGTTGGTGTCTGCGGTGGAGGAGGCCTGTTTCTTTCACACGGTGGCGCGCCAGCAGCAAACCCGTATCGAACTCAAGGGGAACCATCCGCTGACCGAAAATTACTCAGTGCTGCGTCCAGAGGTGAGCCATGACCCCCAAGGACATCCCCTAGGGCCGGTGAATACAGCGTTGATTGAGCATCTACTGGCGGGCGATCGCCTGATGATTGCCGGTCAAGCCAAGAGTCACTGTGTTGCTTGGACAGTGGCCGATTTACTCAGCGAAATTCAACAGCGGAATCCCCAACTGGCTCAACGGGTTTATCTCCTTGAGGATTGTATGTCCCCAGTTGTCGTGCCGGGGGTCGTGGACTTTAGCGAAGCTGCCAATAGAACCTTTGCCGAGTTTGCCGCTGCCGGCATGCACCGCATCACCACCGGTACTTCTTGGAATCTTTAACTGATCTAAAGACTCACCACTTCTGAGAAGAGACGGTTTAGGATCGGGGCTAGAGGCATCCTCACCAGGGAGGGGTAATGACTGACTACGCTGCCCACGAACAGGCTCTTGATCGCGATTGTTTGACCCTATCTCGCCACGTTCTCCAGCAACTCCAAAGCTTTGATGCCGATGCCCAAGACCTGAGTGCCCTCATGAATCGGATTGCCCTTGCGGGTAAGCTCATTGCCCGCCGTCTGAGTCGAGCGGGTCTGATGGAGGGGGTACTGGGCTTTACAGGAGGGGTGAATATCCAAGGCGAAGATGTCAAAAAAATGGATGTCTATGCCAACGAAGTCTTTATTGCGGCCTTCAAGCAGAGTGGCCTCGTCTGTCGCCTCGCTTCCGAGGAAATGGAGAAGCCCTACTACATTCCTGAAAATTGTCCCATTGGCCGCTATACCCTCCTCTACGATCCTCTTGATGGTTCCTCCAATGTGGACATTAACCTCAATGTGGGATCGATTTTTGCGATTCGCCAGCAGGAGGGCACCGATCTAGACGAGACTGCCGCCGATCTCCTGCAGAATGGCCACAAGCAAATTGCCGCCGGCTACAT
The DNA here is from genome assembly GCF_937958135.1 of uncultured Thermosynechococcus sp. Lineage (NCBI taxonomy): Bacteria > Bacillati > Cyanobacteriota > Cyanophyceae > Acaryochloridales > Thermosynechococcaceae > Thermosynechococcus > uncultured Thermosynechococcus sp. The sequence continues at coordinate 2,062 of NZ_CALGOG010000096.1, forward strand.
TCTCTATGGCCCTAGCACAATGCTCGTCTATTCGATGGGCAAAGGCACGCATGTGTTTGTGCTTGACCCCAGCCTCGGCGAATTTATTCTGGCGATCGAGAACCTGCAAATTCCCGCCAGTGGCCCCATCTACAGCGTCAACGAAGGGAACTTCTGGGCATGGGAAGAACCCATTCGCAACTACGTCCGCTATGTGCATCGCCAGGCCGGCTACAGTGCCCGCTACAGTGGTGCCCTTGTCGGGGATATTCACCGCATTCTCATGCAGGGGGGGGTCTTCCTCTATCCGGGAACGCAGAAAAATCCGGCGGGGAAGCTACGGCTGCTCTATGAGGCTGCCCCAATCGCCTTCTTGGTGGAACAAGCCGGCGGCAAAGCCAGTACGGGAACCCAACCGCTGCTCGATGTCGTGCCCGACCATTTACACATGCGCACCCCCCTCATTATTGGGAGTCCAGAGAACGTTGCCCTTGTGGAATCCTTTATTCAGCAAACCCCTGCCACCCCAACCGTGACACAGGTGTAACCCATGGTAACCCTCTTTGAAAATCCCCTGCGGGTCGGCTTACGCCAAGAGCGCACTCCCGAACCACTGATTCTCATCATCTTCGGCGCGAGTGGTGATCTCACCCAGCGTAAGCTCATTCCCTCTATTTATCAACTGAAACTAGAACGCCGTCTGCCCCCAGAACTCACCATTGTTGGGGTGGCACGTCGTAACTGGAGTGATGAGTATTTTCGCGAGCATCTGCGCCAAGGAGTCGAGGAATTCGGCAGCGGCATTCAAGCAGAACCCCTGTGGCAGGAATTTGCCGAAGGTTTGTTTTACTGCTCTGGCAATATGGACGATCCTGCCGCCTACACCAAGCTGAAAACGCTACTGGCCGAGCTGGAGGAAAAACGCCAAACTCGCGGCAATCGTGTCTTTTACCTTGCGGTCTCACCGAACTTTTTCGTCGAAGCCATTCAACAACTGGGGGCGGCGGGACTATTGAGTGATCCCCAAAAACATCGCTTGGTGATTGAAAAACCCTTTGGCCGCGATCTCACTTCTGCCCAAGCCCTCAACGAGGTGGTGCAGGCGGTGTGCCAGGAGGAACAAGTTTATCGTATTGACCACTACCTCGGCAAAGAAACGGTTCAAAATCTCATGGTGTTTCGCTTTGCCAATGCCATCTTTGAACCCCTCTGGAACCGCCAGTACGTGGATCATGTGCAGATTACCGTTGCCGAAACCGTGGGGGTGGAAGATCGGGCGGGCTACTATGAAACCGCCGGTGCTCTACGGGACATGGTGCAAAACCACATGCTCCAGCTATTGGCTCTGACCGCCATGGAACCCCCCAATGCCCTCGATGCCGATAGTCTGCGGAACGAAAAGGTGAAGGTTCTCCAAGCTACCCGTTTGGCAGATCTGGATAACCTCAATGCCTGTGCGGTGCGCGGCCAATACCGAAGCGGCTGGATAAAGGGCAAACCTGTGGTGGGCTATCGCCAAGAACCGGGGGTCAGTCCCACTTCCACTACTCCCACCTATGTGGCATTGAAGTTAGTAATTAACAACTGGCGCTGGCAAGGTGTCCCCTTTTATTTGCGCACCGGCAAGCGTCTGGCCAAAAAGGTGACGGAAATCTCGATTCAGTTTCGTGATGTCCCCCTGCTGATTTTTCAGTCGGCGGCGCGCCAAACCAATCCCAACATTCTGACAATGCGCATCCAACCCAATGAGGGCATTGCCCTGCGCTTTGAGGCCAAGATGCCCGGTTCAGATTTGCGCACACGCACGGTGGAAATGGACTTTAGCTACGGCTCCTCCTTTGGGATGGCGACGGCGGATGCCTATGCACGGCTCTTGCTAGACTGCATGCTAGGGGATCAAACCCTGTTTACGCGCGCCGATGAGGTGGAAGCTGCTTGGCAGGTGGTGATGCCGGTTCTCAGTGCTTGGGATGCCCCCACCGATCCGCACACGATTTCCACCTATGAAGCGGGGACATGGGGGCCAGATGCGGCAGAAGCCCTAATTAATGCCGATGGCCGGCGGTGGCGGCGACTCTAAGGTTTGCCCCTCATAGAAATCAATGTCGAACTTCTTCGCCCCTTTACGAAAAAAACGCGACAAAAACACGATAGAACTGGGTACCTAAGTATGGCAACTGAATCCACTCCCCTCGTAGCGCTCCAAGATCCCGTGGATGTCTCCTTGGAGGATATTGAGCAGAGTTTGCGGCAAATTTGGCTCAGCCACGGTGGCGATGGCACCACGCCAGCAGCAGTGCGGGCAACGACCTTTACTCTCGTGGTCTATGAAGCGGATGATACCCAGCAACTGCTGGCGGCCTTGGGGTACTACACAGGCCCCATTGATGGGATCCTTGGCCCGCGCATGCAGTCGGCGATTCGGGCGGCTGAGAAGCATCACAATTTGCCGTTGACGGGTCGCATCACGCCGCAACTGCGACAGGCACTGCAACAGGAATATGCCCAAGGAAGGCCTCGGGGCGATCGCCCTATGGTGGATATGCGCGGTAGTGGTCTTGCGGATGCGATCGCCAGCCAAAACCCCTGTCGAGTGATTGCTCTGTGTCCCACCCTTGGGGAGGATACAGGGATTACCGCCCAGGTGGCGGCCTATTGCCCCATCAATAAAAAGGTGCGCAGTTCGTTGGTTTGTTGTGAGTACATTACCCTCAAGGGTACCCATCGCGCCTTTCAGCGAGTCGAACCCCTGTTGCAGTCTTTGATCATTCGGGAGCTGCCCCGCTTTTTGTGGTGGAAGGGGGATTTGTTCAATAACTTTGAGTTGTTTCAAACCCTTGCTCCCCAGTTTAGTCGTGTGATTGTCGATTCCAGTGAATTTCTCGATCCGCTGCGAGGTCTGCGGGCGATCGCGCCCCTTTTAGAGCAGAACCTTCCCATCACTGACTTGAACTGGCGTCGCTTGGGAGCTTGGCAAGAACTGGCCGCTGAAGCCTTTGATCCACCACAGCGACGCTTAGCCATCCAGGAAATTGATCAGGTGGTCATTGACTACGAAAAGGGCAATCCTGCCCAAGCCCTACTGTATCTTGGCTGGTTGGCTTCGCGGCTACAGTGGCAGCCACGCCAAATTCGCCACGAATGCAACGACTATGACCTGTACTATGTGGAGTTAGTGGGAGCCGATCAACGGCTAATTAGAGCAGAACTAGCGGGCATTCCCACCGGGGATGCGGGACTCGTCCTGGGGGATTTAATTGACTTAAAACTTACCTCCTCTAATCTCCAAGCGGATTGCTGTACAATTATTTGCTCAGAAACCCGTGGCTGTATGCGTATGGAGGCTGGGGGGAGTGCCCAGATGTGCCGTACTTACCATGTGTCTCCCCTCAGCGATCTGACAGCCGAAGTGCTCTTGAGTCAAGAACTGCAGCGCTGGGGGCAAGACTTCCTCTACAGTGAAAGTTTTGCTGTTGTCTCCCAGCTCCTAGCCTTGATGCCCTAGCATTAAGGAAATATGACCGAAGATTTTCGCCTTGTCATTGACCTCAGTGTGGTACTGGGGGCAGCGGCAGTGGGAGGGGTATTCGCAGCTTTACTGCGACAACCGATCCTGCTGGGTTACCTTTTGGCGGGTATGGTGGTGGGACCCACGGGCTTGGGACTTCTCAAGGAAGTTCCCCAAGTGGAAGGTTTGGCACAACTGGGGGTGGCCTTTTTACTCTTTGCCCTGGGGGTGAGCTTTTCCCTCGGTGAAATTCGGAAAGTCCAAGGGGTGAGCTTGGGGGGCAGTGCCCTGCAAATTCTCCTGACCATTGCCGTCACAACCCTCATTTCCCTTGGGGTTGGCTGGGTGAGTTCCCCCAATCAGGGCATTTTCCTCGGTGCTGTACTCTCTCTCTCGTCAACCGCAGTGGTGCTGCGCAGCCTGATGGATCGCAACGAGTTGGAGTCCATCCAAGGGCAAATCATGCTGGGCATCCTGGTCGTGCAAGATCTGGCGGTGGGCTTGATGATTGCGGTTCTACCCGCCCTGAATAAGCCCCCAGAGGAGTTGGGACTCGCCATCGGACAAGCGGTATTGACGATTGCTTTGATTGCCGTGGGGGCAATCTTGGCCGGCATCTGGGTACTGCCCCCTCTGCTACGGCTTTTGGCAAAAACAGGGAGTCGCGAGCTTTTCCTTTTAGGTGTTGTTGCCCTCTGCTTGGGGATTGCCCTGCTGACGCAGTATTTGGGGCTTTCGATTGAGATTGGTGCCTTTATTGCCGGTCTGATGATCTCCGAGGTGGAGTATGCCGATCAGACGCTCGATTACGTGGAATCCATCCGCGATGTCTTTACCACCCTCTTTTTCGCCTCCATCGGCATGCTCATTGATCCGCTGTTTCTCTGGCAGCACTTGGATCGCATTATCCAATTGGTGAGCTTGGTTATTCTCGGTAAGTTTCTAATCACAACTCCGATTGTCAAGCTCTTTGGCTACTCGTGGAAAACCTCTTTGCTTGCGGGAATTGGCCTTGCCCAGATTGGGGAATTTTCCTTTGTGCTGTTGACGGCAGGGCGGGGCTTGGGGTTGGTCTCCCAACAGGTTTACTTACTGACTCTCGGCACCACAGCGGTGACTTTGGTTGTGACCCCCTTTTTGCTGAGATGGGTGCCAGTGGTCTTAAAACTGCCCCCCCTGCGCCGTCTCCTCAAGGAGGATGAAATCCTCGACATGGATTTAACAGGACTGCCGCAGCGGAATCATGTCATTGTCTGTGGCTATGGGCGCGTCGGCAAGGGCGTGGTAAAACTCCTGCAAAAACAAAATTATCCGGTGTTGGTGATTGAGCAAAGCGAAACGGTGATTAATGAGGTACGAGAGGCGCAACTCCCTTATATTTACGGCAACGCTGCCAGTGCCACCATTTTGGCGAAAGCAGGGGTCGATCAAGCCCTTGGCATGGCGATCGCCCTCTCGGACAGTATGAGCACCCGCCTCTGCCTCAAACGTGCTCTAGAATTTGCCCCAGAACTGGATGTCATTGTCCGTGCCAATAGCGATCGCGACATTGAACTGCTCTATCAACTGGGGGCACGGGAAGTGGTGCAACCAGAATTTGAAGCCAGTCTGGAGTTGGCTGCCCATCTGTTCTTTACACTGGGCATGGGGGAGCGCCATATTCAAGAGCAAGTGCAACAGGTGCGCGACAGCCACTACGCCAATTTGCGGGGCGACACGCCGCCGGAGGGAACTGCCCGCCTTTTGCGACAAGCGGCTCAGGATATGAATAGTCGCTGGGTCACGATCCCTGAGGAGTCTCCTATTCGGGGCATGAGCCTCGCCGAAATCCAACTGCGACAGTTGACGGGGGTCACCCTGCTGGCCATTGTCCGTGCCAATGGGACTGAGGTGGATTATCCCAGCGGTGAAACTTGCCTTGAAGGGGGCGATCGCCTACTCATTGTGGGTCAGCCGGCGGAGTTTGCAGCTTTTGAGGCTCTGATCAATGGTCGCGTGACGGTGCCCCAAGGAGAAACCTTCTTTCTCTGGATTATGTTGCCTCAAGAGATGGATGAGCAACACCGCACCATTGCCGATCTGAATTTGCCTGAGACGGTGACCATCCGTGCCCTGCGGCGGGAGGGAA
>NZ_CALGOG010000097.1:0-16066 GCF_937958135.1 uncultured Thermosynechococcus sp.
ACAGTTGTCGGACACTGGAGGCGCAACAACAGACATTCGCGCCGCTGGTTGACGGTCACTGCAATTTTCCTAGGCGCAAGCGCCGCCTCTAGGAGGGCTTGAATCGCCGCGAGATCCCCTGTGGCAGCCGCTAGGCGTCGGGCAGAGCGGGTCATAATCTACTCCGATTCGAGGCGGCGTAACCACTCGCGATCAATGGCTTCCGATTGGGCGAGTTCCTGCTCGACTAAATCCTGATCTGAGCGATAAATAACATCCTGCTCATGGATTTGCCGCTGCTGGGCGTAGGCTTGAGCCGCCCGTAATTTGGCACGCAACTGCGGTGTGGGATTGGCCAAGCGATTGGCGTAATGGTAGCGGCGGGCATTGCGATCGCGAATGCGTTGGTTTTGCCACAGCAACCAGTAATAACGCCCTAGGGGAATCCCCAAAAAGCCAATGCCATAGCCAAGCAAAATCCAAAAGATGGAGGCCACAAAGGCCACCAGTCCCCCCAGTTGTTGGGCGATCGCCCCATCTCCCAAGAGGTACCACAACATCAGCGCCCCGATGAGGTTAATACAGCCCAAGCCAATGGCCACCATAATTTGCCAAGAGGGGGCGCGACTAAAGCGCCAGAGGCGCTCTTCTAAGATGGGGGGAAGCGTTTGCTGCCGATCTTTGCGAGTTTGCGCCGTTGTTTGTAACTCGGGAAAGCAATAGATAATCTGCCCTGCGTCGGTGACTTCGGGGCGGCCATTAAAGTGGGTCAGCACGGGCAGCATATACCACTCGTCCTCCCCCGGATCGGTTTCTAAATCGAGATAGGGGGCAATTTGCTCTGCGGTAACCGCCCCGCCATTATTGCGGATGACTTGGCCAATGAGTTGCCAGCGGCGTTCCTCAAGATCTGCATTGGGATTGCCATCGCCAAAAAGGAAAGAGTAAACCCCCTCAAAGAAGTTCATCTCCTCGCCATTGTCCTGTGACCGAGGGCGCGATCGCTGGGGAGAGGGATCGCCAAAGAAGTACCAAAAGTCGGGAAAGACCCAAAAATGAATGCCACCGCCCCCCCAAGTGTCCCCTTGGCCGCGATCGTCACCGTCTCGCCCTTGACCGGAAAGGGCAATCAAAATCATGGCGATCGCGAGAAAAATCAGGGCAATCGAAACAATGAGAAAAATGCCAAAGGAAATGCGAATCAGATAAAAAACAACGCCCCAAACCCGCTGTGCCACTGCCCGCAGCCGCAGTTGCCAGTACTTGGCCTGCAGGATGCGGCGAAAATCTCTGGGGAAGACGTAGGCAATATCACCGCTTTCGGCCACCTGGAGGGTTCCCCCGACATCGGCAGCCAAGGCCATTAACCCTTTCTCAGCCGTTTGCAGCGGCAAGCCTGCCGTCCCCGCCACATCCCCGGCGGTAACCCGGTACCCCAGTGTTTCTATAGCTTGCATCAGGCGGCGATCCACTGTCATGTTTGCCCCCTCTTTGGCAAAAGGCCTCTCTTCCACCCTAACGTTTTCCCCGTCCTCTTAGGGAGACAAAAAAAGAACCCACCCCATGGGCAGGCTCCAAGCGCGGATAGTCTGAGGAAGAGGGCAATTAACCTACCGCTTCAAAATAGACCTTGGATTTGACGGGGTCAGGGTTCATCGTTTTGTCACCGGGCTTCCAGCCGGCAGGGCAGACTTCATCGGGGTGAGTTTGGACGTATTGAATGGCTTGCAGCACCCGCAGGGTTTCATCCACATTGCGGCCAAAGGCCAAGTTATTGATGGTGGCGTGTTGGATTATCCCTTCTTTGTCAATGATAAACAGACCACGCAGTGCCACCCCTTCTTCAGTTAGCACGTTGTAGGCAGCACTGATTTCTTTTTTCAGGTCAGACACCAAGGGATATTTGAGATCGCCGACACCGCCGGCTTTGCGATCGGTTTGAATCCAGGCCAGGTGGGAAAACTGGCTATCCACAGACACACCAAGGATTTCGGTGTTCAGTTTGGCAAATTCATCGTAGCGATCGCTAAAGGCAACAATTTCCGTGGGGCAGACAAAGGTAAAGTCCAAGGGATAGAAAAAGAGAACGACGTATTTACCGCGATAGTCCGAGAGTTTAATGGTTTTGAACTCTTGGTCATAAACAGCAACTGCTTCAAAATCAGGGGCGGGCTGACCCACGCGCAGACAGTCAGACATAGAAAACCTCGTACTCTTAACTACGACAGGTTGAACAGAGCTGTTCACATTTTTTAACAGCCACCCCTAATATACCATACTCATAACGGTTTTGATTATGAAATAGCCGATCGCTGCCACCGCCGCTCCAGAAAGCGGGAAAGCCGTGACAGGGGAAAACAGAGGGCAAAGTAGAACATCGCGCCCAAAACATAGACAAAGAGCTTTCGCTGCGGATCTGTAATCGGATTGGCAAAGGTGCTGGTTGTGTTTTGCAGCTCTGGAACGCCAATGACCACCAAAAGAGCGCAGTCCTGCATCAGCGTAATGAAGTTATTCGTAAAGGGGGGCAAGATGATCAAAATGGCCTGGGGCAGAATAATCCGCCATAGGGTTTGCCGAGCTGACAGCCCCAAGCTGAGGCTTGCTTCCGTTTGTCCCTTGGGAACCCCCTCTAGGCCACTGCGAAAGACTTCGCTCAAGTAGGCACCGTAGTTAAAGCCCAAGCCAAGAATGCCGTAGAAAATGTAGTTAAACAGGGGGGACACCAGGCGGTTACTTTGCAGCACGGTCATGACATCAAAGGCGATTCGCCGAGGATCAAAACCCCACTGACTTAAGAGGCCACCAATGCCAAAGCCCCAAACGAGCAGTTGCACTAGGGTAGGGGTACCCCGCACGAATTCGATATAAACCGTACTGAGCCAACGCAATGGACGGGCAGGATGCAACCTTGCCCAGGTGGCGATCGCCCCCAAGATCACCGCCAACAGCACACTAAAGACTGAGATCAGAAACGTCGTGATTGCCGCCTGAAAGAGAAAGGGCGCGTATAGTCCTAACGTGTCGCGAAAGGAGTAGAGATAACCACAAAAGGCAAGAATGCCCAGCCCTAAGCAGAGTAAAAAGATGCCATCGAGCCACTTTGCCCAAGGGGGGATCAACGGTGCCACTTGTTGCATTCTCGGAAGACCGTAATTTTGTCAGGATGATGATACCATCCCGTTTTTTAGGGAAGCATTCTCCCCAGCCCCCCAGGAAAAGTAGGCAAGGAATTCCTGATTGCCCGCAGGCCCTAGAATCGGCGAGGGAGTTACACCGTGGCACCGCCAGCCCAAAGCCTCGGCTGCTGTTATCACCTGATCCACCGCTTCTTGGCGCGCCTTGGCATCGCGCACTACCCCGTTTTTACCTAGGCGATCGCGCCCCACTTCAAACTGCGGTTTAATGAGGGCAATCAGGTCTCGCGGCGGGAGGAGCAATTCCCAGAGGGCAGGCAAGACTTTCGTCAGGGAAATAAAGGAGACATCCACCACCCCCAGATCGGGTCGGGGTGCCCCATCAGTGTACAGATCAGCAGGCGTGAGATAGCGCAGGTTGGTGCGCTCCCGCAAAATAACCCGCGGGTCTTGGCGCAGCTTCCAGTCCACCTGTCCATAGCCAACGTCAACGCCATAGACCAACTTGGCGCCCGCTTGCAGCAGACAGTCTGTAAATCCCCCCGTGGAAATTCCCCCGTCCAAACAGACGCGATCCCGCACCACCACGGGAAAGACCCCTAGGGCATGGGCGAGCTTTTCACCGCCGCGCGAGACATAGGCGGATTTCGCCTTGACCTGAATGGAGGCATCCGCCGCCACCAACGTCCCTGGTTTGTCAATGGGCACGTGATTCACTTGGACTTGACCGGCTCGAATCCAGCGCTGCGCCTGCTGGCGGCTCTCACACAGGTGCCGCTCCACAAGGAGACTATCCAAGCGTTGTTTGCGGGGAGTCATTGCTCTTTTTGAAGGGGGGCAAAGGCAAACAGTTGATTGACCTCAAGGGCAAGACCTTGCACATTGGGTTGGGTAAAGAGGGTGGTTTCACTCTGCCATAAAGGCAAGAAGGCCACGACTTCAGCATTGAGTTCCTGAAGCTGACGCAAGAGCGCCCTACGGCGTTGGGGATTGGCCTCCCGGCGACTGGCAACAATCAGCGCGTTGGCCTCAGGACTGTAGAAAAACGATCCCCAAGCGGCACTGGCACCACTTTCGCAGCCTGTTTTCACAGAACCGCGATCGCAACTGAGGAAAGGTTCCAAGTAGTTATCGGCATCGTAAAAATCACCGTACCAGTCAAGCAAGACCAAAGGATAGGCTCCACTTTCTAAATTGCGGTAGATGGTCGCCGAATCGGCACCGTCCAATTGCACTTGAACGCGATCGCCCAAATCTCGCTCCAATGAGGCTTTAAGAACCGTTGCCGCCAGCACATTACTGGGCACATTGGCCCGGTACCAAAGGTTGACCACCAAGGGCTGCTGCGCCGAAAAGGTGGTTTTCTGTAACCAGTGCTCTATTCGGCTCGAATCGCCGTCTCCATAGCGATCGCGGAAGACGGGTTCACTCTCAGGAAATAAACTGGGCACCAGCGAGTACAGGGGTTCTGCCTCCCCCAAGAAGACCCGTTCTGTGAGGCGCTGGCGATTGACACTGGCCGCCAAAACCTGCCGTGCCGCCAATTGATCCCAAGGCGGTTGGCGCAAGTTAATACTCAAGACGGTGACTGCATTGCCTGCTCCTGTGACCACCCGCCAATGTTTTGTTGCAGCTTCAGCCTTGAGGGCACGGATTTGATCGGGATCTAGAGCGCCGATTGCCACATCCACAGCGCCGGTGCGAAAGGCATTGTAGAGATTGGCACTGCTGGAGAAGATCTGCAAGCGAATCCCGGCATTGCGAGGTTTGGCCCCCCAATAATCGGCAAAGGGTTCTAGGCGCACACCATCGCTACTGTACTGCACCAAGCGATAGGGGCCAGTGCCAACAAACTGTGTTGGCAAAAACCTATTGGTGGCTGCTCTGTAAGCTGTAGGGGAAACAGCGCACAACCCACTAAAGGCCAGCAGATGCGGAAAGGCAACAAAGGGTTCCTTGAGGCGAATTTCCAGTAAATCGTCAGTAATTGCCCTGAGGTCTTTCACTCGTCCCGCCAAAAGGGAGGCGGGCTGACCGCCACTGTTCATAAACCGCTCAAGGGAAAAGGCCATCGCCGCTGCATTAAAGGGGGTGCCATCGTGGAAGCGAACCCCCCGCCGCAGGGGAATGCGGTAAGTCAGGCCATCCTCACTCACCTCAGGTAACGCCGTGGCCAGTTGGGGAATAAGATTTTTGCCGTCATAGGTGTAGAGGCGATCGCCCAAGTTAAACAGCAGGAGTCCCGCCAAATTTTCGTAGGCATCCGCAGGGTCGAGGGTGCGCAGGCGAGCTGTGGTACCAATGACAATACTGTGATCCCCTTGGTGAGGTACATCACCGCCACAGGCGACCAGCAGCAGGCTCAACAACAGGACAAAACATTCCCACAGTCGTCGTTGTGCCACAACACATCCGCTCGGTACATCCTCCTCTAGAATAAAGGGCGAGCGATGGGACTCGAACCCACGAATGGTGGAACCACAATCCACTGCCTTAACCACTTGGCTACGCTCGCCATGTTTCCTGAGCTAGTCTTCTAGCATAGCATAGAGGCCTCTGCCATGAAAGTGCCCCTCGTTTCCCAAGTGATCGCCCGCCCTCTCTGGTGGGGGGGTGGTGCCTTTCTGGCTTTAACCATCACGGCGGCCTGTGTCACCAATCCCACCCCCGCCGATTATCGGAAACGCGCTGCAACGGAAATTAACACGTTCCTTTTAACCCAAGTGTGTCCAGAGATCCTCAATCGGGAGAGCGCGATCGCCATGCTGGCCTTGGAATTTTGCGAGCAACTGGAGTCCCATCCTGCAGAGGAGATCGAACGCTACATTAGTTACAACACCCAATCCTACAACTTGGGGGTGGCGACCCTCTTTGTAACGGAATTCCCCATTCAAAGGGTCTGGAGCCTCGGCCTCTTTGGTCAAATTATCCCCCTCAACCTGGAGATGTAACCCTTGCCGGGGTCAACTTAGCCAGTGGGTTTGCAGTGGGGGAAAAGGGAAGTGCCTATGCCAAGATATATCAACAAATATCAACAACGAGCAGCAAAACCACACATTAACCATGATTGGGAAAACCCTAGGCGGGCGCTATAAACTCATTCGAGTCTTGGGGGCGGGGAACTTTGGCCAAACGTTTCTGGCGGAGGATGTTCATCGTCCCATTCGTGCCAAATGCGTTGTCAAGTATCTGCGACCTGCCCGCACGGATGCGGCCTTTCTCCCCTTGGCGCGATCGCTCTTTCAGCGGGAGGCACAAATCCTAGAGCGGCTGGGTAGCCATGGGCAAATTCCCCGCCTTCTGGCCTACTTTGAGGAAGACAACGAATTTTACCTTGTGCAGGATTTTATTGAGGGTCACGTCCTGCGGCAGGAATTGTTGCCGGGCTGCGTTTGGCCGGCGGCACGGGTAATTGAGTTACTGCAAGATGCGTTAGGAATTCTAGCTTTTGTTCATCAATGTGGTGTCATCCACCGCGATATTAAACCCGACAACCTAATTCGTCGCCAAGCGGATCAGCGTCTAGTCCTCATTGATTTTGGCGCGGTGAAGGAGATGGGGGTTTCCATTGGGGGCGGCACCCTTGTGGGGGATTCCCAACCCCAGACGATCGCCATTGGCACACCGGGGTATATGGCACCGGAACAAGCCCAGGGTCGTCCTCGGCCGGCCAGTGATCTCTACTCCTTGGGAATGGTGGCGGTACAGGCTTTGACGGGGTTGAATCCCCTGCAACTCACCCAAGACCCCTACGGCTATTGGTGTTGGCAAGCGGCTGAAGCGGTGAGCGATCGCCTAGTGCAGTTTGTGAACAAGCTAATTCATCCTTCCCCCTACGAGCGCTTTGCTACGGCTACCGATGCCCTTGCCAGTTTGCAACAGGTGGAGGTGCCCAAATCCTTTTGGGTTCGCCTTGGCAAATTGCTAAAAACACCCGTTCAAGACCTCTGGCGATCGCCAAGGAAGAATGAGGGTGCTGCTACGATGCCGCCCAGTGCGCCGCCTGCTGTTTCTCCACTGCCCTCCCACGCCACGGAACCCAAACCGGTCTCCTCTCCACCGGCAGCCACTGCCGTCCCTGCTAACCAAGGTCGCCATGTGTTCATCAGTCACTCCAGTGACGGTACCGATTTGCAGTTGGCAAGTGCCCTCCAAGCGGTGTTGCAAAAAGCAGGGCATCAACCCTTTATGGCCGGCCAAAGTATCCGCCTTGGGGAGGCATGGGCGCAGCGGATTGATCAGGAGCTAAAGCGGTGTGATTTCTTTGTTCTGTTGCTCTCGCAAACAGCAGCTCAAAGTGAAATGGTGCTTGAGGAAGTCCGCACCGTTAAACAGTTGCAGGCCCAAAGGGGCGATCGCCGTCCCTTTATCTTGCCTGTGCGGGTAAATTTTCCCCTCGATATGCCCCTGAACTATGAGCTGCGGGGGTATCTGCATCGGCTACAACAGCGCTTCTGGCGATCGCCCGCGGACACCGACGCCCTGCTGCAAGAGATTCTCGACTTGGTGAATGCCACGACCGCCCCTAAAATCAGCAGTAGCGATGCCGGTCAAGAAACCATTGCTGAACCCCTTCACACTGGCACATTGGGGAGGGATGGTGCCCCCGTTCCTGTGGCAGAGCCAGAACTCCCCGAAGGTCAAGTGGAAGTGGCCTCGGCATTTTACATTGAGCGGCCTCCCATTGAGCAACGCTGTCGCGAAACCCTCCTGCAACCCGGCTCCCTCATTCGCATCAAAGCCCCCCGCCAAATGGGCAAAACCTCCCTTATGGCACGACTCCTCTACCGCGCCACCCAAGAGGGCTACGGCACGGTTCCCCTCAGTTTCCAACTGGCGGATGCCCAAGTGTTCAGTGATTTGGAAAAACTGCTGCGTTGGCTCTGCGCCAGTGTCGGGCGGCGACTAGGGCTAGAAAACCGCCTCCATGAGTATTGGGATGACATCTTTGGCAGCAAATACAACTGCACCGCCTACTTTGAGGAGTATCTTTTACCGCACTGTCAAAGAGCGGGGACACGATTTGAGAGTCGCCCCCTAGTTCTGGGATTAGATGAAGTGGATCGGGTGTTTGAATATCCCGAGGTGGCCAGTGACTTTTTTGGTCTGTTGCGGGCATGGCATGAGGAGGGCAAAAATCGCGATATTTGGCGCAACCTGCGTCTGATTGTGGTTCATGGCACTGAAGTTTATATTCCCTTGGACATTAACCAGTCCCCCTTTAACGTTGGCTTAGCCGTTGAGCTGCCTGAATTCAACCAAGAACAAATTGCCGAGTTGTGTCGCCTCCACGGTCTCAATCTTTCAGAGGTACAACTTCAAGAACTTCAGCACTTGGTGGGGGGGCATCCCTATCTCATTCGTCTCAGCCTGTACCACCTTGCTCGCCAAGAGCTTTCGTGGCAAGAGTTAATCGCTAACGCTGCCTCAGAAACGGGGTTATATCGCGATCACCTGCGACGCCAGTGGTGGCACCTCCAGCAGCAGGAAGATTTGGCACCCGCCTTTCGGGAGATTCTCAAAGCAGAAAACGGCAGGGTGGTTGATAGCACCATTGGCTTTAAGCTCCACAGTTTGGGACTGATTACCCTAGAGGGAAATTTCGCTCAGGTGCGCTGTGATCTGTACCGCCGCTATTTTGGCGATCGCCTACACTAGTTGAGCAAAGGGTGGGTAGTCCAAGCAGCGGTTGTGCGAGCAACAATTCCCTTGCTAAGCTAAAGGTAGAGGGGTTCGGTTATCCGCCAATGACTCTGATCGGTCTTGGATCTGTATCCCGCTGCCCAGTTATTCTTCGCGGGTTGTGCCGTCTATGACGTTAATGTACGTTGCGCCTCAATGGCAAACCCTGGCATTTCCCTCTACACTTTTTCTTCAACCTATTCTAGAAATTCTGCTGAGTGATCTTCCTCCCCAGTACAAAGATGAAATTAGGCTAGGCCTCCAAGAAGCCCTTGTGAATGCGGCGCGCCACGGCAATCAACTCAACCCCGAAAAGCTGGTTTCCGTCCGTTATACCTTTTCCCCGGATCAATGCTGGTGGGTAATTACGGATCAGGGGGATGGTTTCTCACCGCCCAGTAATGTTTCTGAGACCGCTGAGGAATTGTTGCCAGCCGCCGACTGTGAATGTGGTCGGGGCTTATTTTTGATCTATGCCATTTTTGATGAGGTCTATTGGAACCCCAAAGGAACGGAATTGAGCCTCTGCAAGTACCTCACGTGAGTGGATAACAGCCCCTTTGGCTAGAGGGGAATGACATCAATCCAGTGGCGATACTGTGGCTCTCGCCCTTCAACGATTGCCTGTAATTGTTTTTGCAGTTGGAGTGTCAAGGGGCGATCGCTAGGCAGTGTATAGGTCTCAATGCGACTGACGGGCACAATTCGCGCAGCCGTGCCGGTTAAAAAAACTTCATCGGCAATGAGGAGTTCCGTGCGATCCACAGGGCGCTCAATGACCTTGACGCCGGCGGCTTGGGCCAGTTCAATCACACTGCGGCGGGTAATCCCCTCCAGAATATCCTGATCCACACTTGGCGTAATGAGTTGCCCCTCGCGCACAAGAAACAGATTCATTCCCGTGGCTTCGCAGACTTTCCCCTGATCGTTGAGGAGAATGGCTTCGTCAAAACCGCTGGCAACCGCTTCTGTTTTGGCAAGGGCAGAGACAATATAGGAGCTGGTCAGCTTACCCCGCAAAGGAAACGAGCGATCGCACTGCCGCTGCCAAGAGCTAATCCGACAGGTGACGCCTGCGGCTGAAAGGTAGTCGCCAAGGGGCATGCCGTAAATCAGGAAGTCCTTTTCAATATCGTGAAGTCGAGGGGCAATGCCCAGCCCGCAGGTATAGACTAAAGGACGAATATAGAAGGGCACGCTGGGTTGATTTTTTTGCACCCATTCCACAATCTTGGACTTAATCTCGCTTGCGGGTAGTTCATAGCCCAGATAGTGGGCACTGCGACTAAGGCGACGACAGTGATCCTCAAGGCGAAAGAGAAGAATCTCGCGAGCATTCGCCGGATTGGGCAAACCGCGCAGGCCTCCTAGGGCTGCCGTTCCATAGTGCAGCGCATGGGTTGCCACCGAAATTTTGGCCTCTGCAAAGGGCACAAATTGACCATTCAGATAGGCGTAGGGGAGAAAGTTACTCATGGGTTGATTGGAAGCGTTTTTGACATTCTCCTCGGCTTGAAAGCCGGAGATTCCTACTGCGCTCAAGCCCCTTCGGTGGGTTCCTAGGCCGAGTGCGTATCCGCTGCTTGTATCTCCACAGGCCTCACTGCCGGCCTGCCCTGCCGTAGGTCGGCGTGGTTGTGTCCGACAGCAAGATTATAGAACGGCTCCGCCCTTCGCGCTATCCTTAAGCGCCTCCCGCGCAGCGGTACGGCGAGGCTTGCCGCGCCCTGGATCAAAGCCGAATGAAACCCAGAATTAGGCTGGAATTTCTCTAGTCTAACATTTTGGCTTACCTCTTAAAAAAACTAGGGCAATGGTGCTTCAGAGGTTACCTCTTCAATATTCGAGACTTGGAGCACCAGACGAAACGGCCGTTGCATCCGCTGTTGGATAAACTGCTCCATCAGTTCTACCTGTTTTGGGGTCACAGGTTCACGGGCACGGACATTAATGCGCACAACTGGGGGGTCGGTTACCCAAGTTGTTTCCATGTTCAACAAATCCAAACGTTGAAATGTCAATGTCCCCCTCAGGAGGGCTTGGCGCACTTTCTGTTGCAAGCGCACTTGCTCGATGAGGCGGCTAAAACTAATCGCCAAGGGAATCACCAAAAGGGCCGTCAGGGCAGCGGCAATACTAAGGGGGCGGCGGCTTTGGTGGAGGGGAATATAGCCAACCAGAACAAAAACCAGCATGCAGGCCAGGGTAATTCCCAAGAGGTTAGTTAAGTACAACAGGGTTGCCCCACCACTGAGGCTAGAATTCCACTGGGCAATGCCCAAACCAATGGTGCAAACCGGCGGCATCAGAGCAACGGCGATCGCTGTTCCGGCCAAGGTATTCGAGACACGAGGCTCGGCCATGGCATAGGCACTTACTGCTCCCGCCGCAACAGCAATGCCTAAATCTAGAAGATTCGGTTGCGATCGCGCCAAGATCTCGCTGCCGTAGGCCTCAAGACCGACAATCATTCCCAGTATCCAAGAGATACCAATGGCCATGAGCGTGCCCACAATTAGGGCAGTTGCCGCCTCGCGAAACATTTTGAAGTCACCGATGAGAGCCGCCAGAGCCAGCCCACGAATCGGCAACATCAGGGGAGCAATCACCATCGCCCCAATGATGACAGCTGCACTATTGGCAAGCAAACCAAAGGTGGCAATCACACAGGAGCTGATAATCAGAATAACGTAGGGCACATTGAGCTGGGATTCTGCATAGAGAATCCGGATGAGTTGGTTGAGGCTTTCGGGGCTGCGGCGATGGTAGCGGAAAGACTGCAACTGATGCAGCCAATGGGTGAAAACCTGTTTCATGGACAACCTTGGGCGGCAGTTTTTTGAAAATAGACTAAATCAATCCTACAGGAACTGCCACTGATCAAAAGTTGCCGCCTGTCCCACCGCTGCCCCCGCCTCGTCCAAGACAGTCCAAATCCAAGCATTTTCAATCCGAAAGCGCCGCCCAGATCGAGAGATACGAATGCCGCAGTAGTTGTGGATGTAGCCTTGCCTTGCTGCTTGGGCAAGAAGTGCTGAGCGCTCCACCTGAGCAATGGGTTCAGCAGTGAACCGTGAAGGGAGCTGTACCAGTTCTGACCAAGAGAGTTCCCATAGGGCAAGGGCTGCCTGATTGCCGTAGTTGAGCACCGGATCGGCTTCGCACCCATGGGAAAGAACAGGTTGGAACCAGTGGAACAACTGCTGTGCCAAGGCCAAGTCCTCCTTCGCTCCCTTAGGGAGGAGCGATCGCCCCGTCCAGTGTTGAAAACTGGCACAGATTCGCCGCGCTTGCTGAATGGCCTGTGGCTGCAACCAAGGCTCCATCATTTAGACCGTGGTCAAGATACGACTGGCGGCGGCCACCCCGGCGCCGGGGCTAAAGTTGTTGTACCCCAATTCGGCGAGCACCGCTTCAAGG
Source organism: uncultured Thermosynechococcus sp. (assembly GCF_937958135.1). Classification (NCBI taxonomy): domain Bacteria; kingdom Bacillati; phylum Cyanobacteriota; class Cyanophyceae; order Acaryochloridales; family Thermosynechococcaceae; genus Thermosynechococcus; species uncultured Thermosynechococcus sp. The sequence goes on from NZ_CALGOG010000097.1 coordinate 12,219, forward strand.
GCACTGACCGCTGCCAGAATATCGCGATCGCTCACAAAGCCGAGGTGACCCACGCGGAAAATCTGCCCCTTCAGGTGATCTTGACCACCCGCCAAGGCAATGTCAAAGCGTTTTTTCATCAGAGTGCGAATCTTCTCCGCCTCTACCCCTTGGGGAGCGACAGCGGTAATGGCGGGACTCGCGCAGTGATCAGGTGCATATAGGGGCAAGTTCAGGGCCTTCATAGCAGCACGGGTGGCTTGCATCAGGCGCTGATGGCGGGCAAAGATATTCTCCAAGCCCTCCGCTTGCATCATCTCCAGGGCTGTCTTCAAGGCAAAAAAGAGATTCACAGGCGGGGTAAAGGGGGTGGTGTTCTTGGCTGCGTCCTTGCGGTATTTCCCTAGGTCAAGGTAAAACTTCGGCAGGGTGGCTCGCTCGTAGGCTTGCCAAGCCTTGGCACTGACGCTGACAAAGGCCAATCCCGGCGGGATCATGTAACCCTTCTGGGAGCCTGAGCCAACCACGTCCAATCCCCATTCACCCACAGGGACATTGACAGCTCCTAGACTGGTGACCGCATCCACAATGATCAAGGCTTGGCCGTGGGCTTTGACGTGGCGGTTAATCGCCTCTAGATCGTTGATCACTCCCGTTGAGGTTTCACTGTGGGTCACGATCACCGCCTGAATTGTTTTGGCCGTGTCTGCCTCTAGGGCTGCTTTGAAGTCATCGGGATTGAGGGGCTGTCCCCAAGGGGCGGTAATGCGCTCCGTTTTCAGACCGTAGGCCTCACAGACCTCTGCCCAGCGATCGCCAAATTTACCATTACAGCCCACAAGGACGCGATCGCCCGCACTGAGAAAGTTAATGATTCCGGCCTCCATCGCCCCTGTGCCACTGGTGGTTAAAATCAGCACATCATCCGTTGTTTGATGCAGCCATTTCAATCCCGCCGTTACCGCTGCCATGATCTCGCTAAAGTCACCGCTGCGGTGGCCAATGGGGTGTTTGCTGAGGGACAAAAGTACCGACTCCGGTACCGGCGTCGGCCCCGGAATCATCAACATTGATTTATCTTGCATTGTGAGTTGCGAACCAATCCCTAGAATGAAACGACTAAGCCCAGTGAGCAGCCATATGCTCTGCCAAGTCCAGAACCCGCTGGCTATAGCCCCACTCGTTATCGTACCAAGCCACCACTTTCACCAGCGTGCCCCCCATCACCATGGTTAGAGAGGCATCCAAAATCGAGGAGGCGTTGTGCCCCCGATAGTCTGAAGACACCAGTTCCAATTCGCTGTAGTGGATAATCCCCTTCATGGTGGTTTCAGAGGCTTCCTTGATTACTTGGTTCACCTGCTCAGCAATGGTGGGTTTTTCCACCTGCGCCACAAAGTCCACCACAGAAACATTGGGGGTGGGTACCCGCAGAGCAATCCCATTCAGCTTACCTTGCAACTCAGGAATGACTAATCCCACCGCCTTGGCGGCACCCGTAGAGGTGGGCACAATATTCATCGCGGCTGCCCGCGCCCGCCGCAAATCGCGGTGACTGGCATCGAGTAGGCGCTGATCTCCCGTGTAGCTGTGGGTAGTTGTCATCATCCCCTGTTGAATGCCAAAGGTTTCATGGAGCACTTTGACAATGGGGGCTAAGCAGTTGGTGGTGCAACTGGCATTGCTGACGATGTCTTCACTGGGATCGTAGGTGTGGTGATTCACCCCGACCACATAGGTGGGGATGTTGCCTTTACCGGGAGCTGTAATCAGGACTTTTTTAGCACCGGCGCTAAGGTGCTTGCTGGCACCCTCGCGGCTGGTAAAGACCCCCGTGGCTTCAATGACCAGGTCAATGCCCCAGGCGCTCCAAGGCAGATTTTCGGGGTTGCGATCCGAGACACACTTAACTGCATGATCATCCACATAGATGCAGTCATCGTCAGCCCTAATCTCGGCATCTTGGAAAATGCCCAACATCGAGTCATACTTCAGCAAATGGGCATTGGTGCGGGGATCGGAGGTATCGTTGATGCCTACAATCTCTAGCTTGCTATTGGCTTTTCGCTGTAACCAGCAACGCATGAAGTTCCGACCGATGCGCCCAAAACCATTGATAGCGACTCTAACCACCTGCTCCCTTCCTCTGTTTACTAACTCATGGTCAGAAATGATCTAGGAAACATTCTAAGGGGGAATGGTCATTTTATTTCGCTTTTTTTAACGGCGCACCAAAGGTCGCTCCTGCAAAGGGGCTGACAGGGCCTCCTCTAGGGGGGCACAGCCAAAGCGCTCCTCTAAAAGAGCCATGACGGTGCGACCAAAGTCATTGGGATTGAGTCGCCAAGCTGCAAGGCACACTTCCCCAAGGACGGATCCCATGGGTTCGGGGTTCCAAAGCAATTTTTTGGCAGTCCAAGGCATGAGACTCATGGGGTTGTAGCCGGGGCGCAAAATGCCGCGCTCGAGGGCATATTCCTCAAGGTGGGTGTGAGGTTGCAGGCCGATGAAGAAGATGGCCGGTTCAACGTTGTTGGCACCAAAGATGCGTTCCAGCTCGCGGTGGTAGGCAATCGTCTGGGCAATGGTGTCGGGACGTTCGTCTATTACGTTGAAGGAGTAGTTCACAGAAACAAGGGCATTAAACCCCGCGGCTTTCAAATCACGACAGTTCTGCAACACCGTTCGCAGGTTATAGCCCATGCGCATTTTCCGCACCAGTTCCTGGGAGCCACTGGTAATGCCGATTTCAAAGTAGTTCATCCCGGTTTGCACCATGAGGTCGCACAGTTCGGGAGTGAGGTTGTCGGCGCGGATATAGGCTGCCCAGTGAATATCCTTCATGCCTGCTCTGAGAATTTCCCGCAGTAGGGCGATCGCATCGGGGATAAATTTGCGAGCGGGAATAAATTGGGCGTCGGTAAACCAAAAATTGCGCACACCGCGATCGTAGAGCTGGCGCATTTCCGCCACGACTTCCTCGGCAGGGTTAATGCGCACCTGTTTGCCTTCAACGACGGTATAGACGCAGTAGCAGCAGTTGTGGGGACAGCCCCGTTTGGTTTGCACGCCAATATAGAAGTCGCCCCCCTGAAGGTAATACTCGAATTCGGGCCAAATGGTCTCGATGTAGTCATAGTTGCAGGCAGTTTTTTCGATGGGGGTTGGCCATTCGTGGATCAGGCGATCGCGGGGCTTTTCAACACCGGCAATGTAGCAGCGTTCTTGAGCAATCGACTGGCCGGTAAGTACTTTGTAGAGCAGGGTTTCCCCTTCCCCCACAGAAACAATGGTGCCCTTGGGCAGTTGAGACCCCAGTTGTTCGTAAAAGACACTGACCGCACCACCACCGACAATGGTTGTAACGTCTGGATGGTAACGCTTAGCATGGTGGAGTCCCAAACGGATTAAGTTGAGGTTGCGCCAGAGTTCACCATAGTAGGCAGCCATCACCCGCAGACCCCCGATCGCCCCCCGCAACTTCACCAGGGGATTGCGAGCGTAATAGACCTCAAAGGCATGTTGCAGTGGATTGCCCCCCCGTCCCCCCACAGGGGCATAGATTTGAATATCCCGCCAAGAGAAGACAAGATGCGTGGGCTGAAATTCGTCAATAACTTGGGCAAGGGCAGGGCGAAAATCAAGGGGTGGCACCGTTCCCAAATCAAAAATCCGTTGTTCAACGCTTGGTAATTGCTTATGGATATAGTCTGCAAGATACACAACACCAATGGGAAAAATAGGGTTGCAGGGGAGACGGACATAGAGAACCCGAAGAGACATAAACTAGCCCAAGGAAGATCTATAGAAACGCTAAATTCTTAATAAACCTCTATCGCTGTTTAGGTTTTAACACATTTGCGCCTTTC
>NZ_CALGOG010000098.1:0-2832 GCF_937958135.1 uncultured Thermosynechococcus sp.
GAAGCAGGGGTGATGGATGCCATTCAAGCCCTCAGTGGGGAGAAAACGATTATCATGATTGCCCACCGCCTTAGCACCGTCATGGAGTGCGATCGCCTGTACTTCATGGCCCATGGCCAAGTGGTGGCCGTCGGGAGCTACCAAGAACTGCTGCAAACGAGTCCAGACTTCCGAGCCATGGCTCAGGGATATGCCAAAGCGAATTAGTGGCTTGCTTGTGCTTGTACTTCCTTGAGGGTACGCGCCATCAAAAGGCTGTGGGTGCCGCGCTCCGGTTCCCCAGGGGCTGGCTGCCGCTGACGGTAGGTGCCGTCGGGTTGCAGTTCCCACGCTTGGCGGTTGTCTGCCAGCATAATCTCCAGCAGTTCTTTGAGTTCTTCTTGAATTTTGGGGTCTTGAATGGGGGTAATGGCTTCGACGCGGCGGTCTAAGTTGCGCGATCGCCAGTCAGCACTGCCAATGTAGTATTCAGGCTGACCATTATTGCCAAAGTAGAAAATCCGTGAGTGCTCCAAAAAGCGGCCAATAATACTAATCACCCGAATGCGATCGCTCACTCCCGGCACACCGGGTCGCAGACAGCACATGCCGCGAATAATCAAATCAATTTCCACTCCTGCTTGGGAGGCCTCATAGAGGGCACGAATCACTTGGGTATCTGTAATGGCATTCATCTTGGCAATAATCCGTCCCGGTTGGCCATTGCGGGCGTGCTCAATCTCACGGTAAATGAGTTGAAGTGTGCGATCGCGCATGGTGACCGGGGCAACGAGCAGCTGACGATACTCCCGTTGGCGGGAATAGCCCGTCAGTACATTAAAGAGTTCCGAGAGATCAGCCCCCAATTCCTCGCGGCAGGAAAACAGGCCTAAGTCCTCATAAAGACTAGCCGTTTTCGGATTGTAATTGCCCGTGCCGATGTGGATATAGCGGCGAATTTGTCCCGCCTCTTGGCGCACAACCAGAACCGTTTTAGTGTGGGTTTTGAGACCCGGCACGCCATAGACCACGTGGACGCCAACCTTCTCCAGCTTCCGCGCCCAGAGGATATTGTTCTCCTCATCAAAGCGTGCCTTCAGCTCCACCAAAACAGCCACTTGCTTGCCATTTTCTGCTGCCTTGATTAGGGCATTGACAATCGGTGAGTCACCAGAGGTGCGATAGAGCGTCATTTTAATTGCTAGCACCTGTGGATCATGGGCAGCCAAGGTAATAAAGCGCTGTACTGTTGCGGCAAAGGAATGGTAGGGATGGTGAACAATGATATCCCCCTCCCGAATCAGGGCAAAGAGTTCGTTGGCGACTGCTTCCCAATAGTCCGTGCCTAGGGTCGTAATTTCGCTTGTGGTGTCAAACATCGATTCCCGTTCTTCTACTCGCTGGAAACGGGGAGGAACTTGAGGGTGCCACTCCGGATCCTTAAACTGGGGCAAGGGCAAGGCCATAAAAGCAAATAAATCATTCAAGCACAACAGACCATCGAGTTCATAGACATCAATCTCCTCGAGATCCATTTCCTCCATGAGGGTTTGCTTGAGAAGTAATGGAATACCTCGCTGCACCTCTAGACGCACCACGGACCCAAAGCGCCGTTTACGAATTTCCTGCTCAATGGCAATCAGTAAATCATCGGCCTTGTCCGTTTCCAGTTCAAGATCAGCACTGCGGGTAATGCGAAAGGCAAAGTGGGCCTGAATCTCCATCCCCGGAAAGAGGGCACTGAGGTTGTGGGCGATAATTTCTTCGAGGGGCACGCCGACCCAATGGGCACCTTGAGGGAAGTACAAATGTTGGGGCAGTGCCACAAAGCGAGGAAACTGATTCGGTACCTTCACTCGCGCTAGGTGCTCTTGGCCAGAGTCTGGGTCACGGATGAGCACTGCGAGATTCAAACTTAGACTAGAAATGTAGGGAAAGGGATGGGCAGGATCAACTGCTAAGGGGGTAAGCACTGGAAAAACCTGGGCTTGGAAGTAGTCGTTGAGGTAGGCCTGCTGCTCAGGTGTCAACTGATTAAAGCGAGTGAGGAAAATGGCTTCCTTTGCCAAGAGGGCGCGCAGTTCTTGGTCGAAATAGCGGTGTTGCTCGGTAACAATCGGTAACAGATATTGCCGCACTGCTTGTAACTGCTCCGCTGGGGGCATACCATCGGCTCCCCCTTGGACAATGCCACTTTCCACTTGCTGCTTCAAACCGGCCACACGCACCATGAAAAATTCATCCAAGTTGGAACTGAAAATGGCCATAAATTTCAGCCGCTCTAGTAGGGGTGTGCGGGGGTCATAGGCTTCGTGGAGTACCCGCTTGTTAAATTCCAGCCAACTTAAAGAGCGATTGAAGTAGTACTGTGGATTGTCAAGATCAATCGATTCAGGAGCTTTACGGCGGGGGGATTTCGCAGCGGTCATGGCCGTTTGTTCTTGTTCGTCAGTCACCCTAGCATCCACTGTACTCGATTCCCCTTTTGCAGCGTTGGTACCAACCCCAGAGCGTACAATGAGAAGGTTAAGGTTTGCTAATTGTGGAGAGTTTCTACCAATATGGCTGACGTGGGGGCAACGGGAGCCGAAATTCGGGCAACACGGATTGAGAAAGCAAAAACATTGCAGGCACAGGGAATGAACCCCTATGCCTATCGTTGGGAACGCACCCATACTGCGGCAGTTCTGCAAGAAAAATATGCCCACTTGGCGGCGGGCGAAGCGGTGGGCGATCGCGTGAGTGTGGCCGGCCGCATCATGGCGCGGCGCATCTTTGGCAAGCTGGCCTTTTTTACGCTGCAGGATGACAGCGGCACGATTCAGCTTTACCTCGATAAGCAAACGATCACCC
>NZ_CALGOG010000099.1:0-3686 GCF_937958135.1 uncultured Thermosynechococcus sp.
CAACAGGGAGCGATCCCCTCGCCGAAACCAAGCCTGGAACTCTTGCCAGCGCTGCCTTAGATCCCGACTGCGCAAAGTGTATAGGCCCAACATCACCAAGGAACCCACCAGCAGAGAAAGACTCAGCCGCCAATTCCAAAAAGCCAGTCCCAGCAGGGCTAACCCCGACAGAGCCAACACCCTCCACTGGGCACGTGGACCGCGCAAAGCCGAGACCACCAGCAGCGCGATTTGGGATCCCAGCTGAGCTGACCCTTGCCGGATCCGCCGCAGGTAGTCTGGCCAAGAGCCCTGACCAGAGGAGGGGCGACGCGAATAATCGTTCACAGACGGCAACTCCCAGAGCTTTGTCCTGTTCCGCTACTGGATCCTAGCTTGATCAGACTATCCCAAGGTTATGCAAATCATCTCTACTCAATGGTGCAGCCCCCTCCTGGCTTGACTGCAGCAGTCCTTCCAACGAATCCGGATATCCGGGACAGAAGTGAGGGACAGTACCGACTATGCAGCGGTGATTGCCTCTACAGCAGCCCGTACCTGATCCAGGTTGATCTGATCCGTGAGTTCCGCCTGACCGATGCGGCGCGGCAAAATAAAACGAACCCGCCCCTGCTTAACCTTTTTATCCGCCTGCATCGCTTGCACCACCGCTTCCCAAGGGATCCCAGTCGGCCACTGGCTAGGCAAACCGGCCCTTTCGATCAGGCGGCGTTGCCGCTCTGCCTCAGCAGCGCTCCACCACCCCATCTGTCGGGCAATCTCCCCTGCTGCCACCATACCCACGGCTACCGCTTCTCCATGCAAATAGCGGCGATAGTGGGTGATACTTTCCAGAGCATGCCCAAGAGTATGGCCATAGTTCAAGATGGCCCGCAAGCCCCCTTCTTTTTCATCCTGTTGCACCACCCAGGCTTTACACTCGGCAGAACGCACCAACAGGTGATGCAAATCTGCCGGGGCAAAGTCAGCATAGCGGCTCAGCTTAGGCCGCTCCTCCAGAAACTCAAACACATCCGGCGCCTGGATCACACCATATTTGATAACCTCGGCTAAGGCAGAGGAGAACTCCCGGGCAGGCAGGGTTTTCAGCACCGTTGGGTCAATCCACACCAGACGGGGTTGGTGAAAAGCCCCGATCAAATTTTTCCCTTTTGGGTGATTAACCCCGGTTTTGCCGCCAATAGCAGCATCCACCATCGCCAATAGAGAAGTGGGGACCTGCACAAAGGGGATCCCGCGCAGCCAGGTGGCTGCCGCAAACCCCGCCATATCTCCGATCACCCCACCCCCCAAGGCAATCATGCAAGAGGCGCGTTCCAACCCAGAGGCCAGGGCCGCGTCATAGATCTTGGCAAGGGAGCGGAGGGTTTTATAGCGCTCGCCAGCAGGCAACAAACACAGGTGAGGAATAAACCCTGCAGCCTGTAACCCTTGCATCAAAGGAGCAGCAAAGTGCTTGGCAATCAGCGGATGACTTACCACCAAAGCCTTGCCGGAAAGCCCCCGCGCCTGCATCTGGGATCCCAACTGGATCAGGCTGTGGCCGCTTGGTCCTTCAGGAGAATGGATGAGAATGTCATACTGGCTGCCGGGCAGCTTGACAGGAATGAGACAGGGATCCATCGGGGTACGGTAAAAGTTTGACTTACCCCCGCGACTACTGGCGCTACGCATGATGCTAAGCGTTCTTGGAACGGTGCACAGCCCTACCGCAGCAGCGGAACAAAGTCCTTAGTCAGGGGCATTCTGGCGAAAATACCTGTAAAACCCAGAGACTGCTGATTACTCAGGTTTGTATGATGCTCTACCTCAGGTGTAACGACAACTCTTGATCTTTGATGATTTTTGAGTTTTGACCGACTCCATTGAACCTTCAATCCAAATCCGCTATGCGTAGAGTTGCAAGACTATCCGCTCTTCCCCTGCCAAGACAGAATCACTGGCAACAGAGAAGAGCGGTCTAGCGGGCCTTCAACTGGAACCTGACTGCCGGGAGGAACTCCAAGCGAGCAAGAACATGAAGACTCTTCAGCAGGCCGAAGGATCTAAGTTCAAATCGTCAGAGAACAGCCCCGGCGCACAGCCGGCTGAACCCAACTTGATGACCCTTACAACTACTACTATCTGGCATTCGCAAAGCACCTCCCTTACTAGACGACACCCAAAGGTTAGCATAAATCCCTATGACGGGGTGCTTTCTGATAAGGTGGGTTCTCCACCCGATTGCAGAGGGCAGCGGAGAGAACATTCCTTTCCCGGCAACAGCGTAGGATAGAGAAGCGCCCTCTAACCTGTTTTGCCGTGGACTACAAAAGTACCCTCAACCTGCCGCAAACCGAGTTTTCCATGCGGGCAGAGGCGGCCAAGAAAGAGCCCGCCATCCAAGCCTTTTGGCAGAAAGAGCAAATTTACCAGCGTTTGTCCGAAAGCAACAGCGGGGATCCCTTTGTGCTGCATGATGGGCCGCCCTACGCCAATGGCGACATTCACATGGGCACCACCCTCAACAAAATCCTCAAGGACATCATCAACAAATACCAGCTTCTGCAGGGACGCAAGGTGCGCTATGTGCCTGGCTGGGATTGCCATGGATTGCCGATTGAGTTGAAGGTGTTGCAAAGCCTGCCCGCCCATGTGCGAGAAAAGCTCACCCCCTTAGAGCTGCGGCAAAAGGCCAAAGAATACGCCCTAGGCTATGTCGATACCCAACGGGCCAGCTTCAAACGCTTGGGGGTATGGGGAGCTTGGGATCAACCCTACCTAACCCTGAACCCGGAATACGAAGCTGCCCAGATTGAGGTGTTTGGGCAAATGGCCCTTAAAGGCTATATCTATCGCGGCCTCAAACCCGTCCATTGGAGCCCCAGTTCCCAGACGGCTTTGGCGGAAGCAGAGCTGGAGTACCCCGACAATCACATCTCCCGCAGCATCTATGTGGCTTTTCCTCTCAAAAGCCTCAGCCCGAGGGCCCAAGGGGTTTTGGCTCCCTATTGTCCGGGGCTGCGGGCTGCCATCTGGACCACCACCCCCTGGACCATTCCAGCTAACTTGGCCCTCTGCTTCAGCCCCAAACTCACCTACGCAGTGGTGGAGTCACCCAAGTTCGGGCTGCTCCTGATCGCGGCAGATCTGCGGCAGCGCCTGGAAAAGGTGTGGGAAACCCCTCTAGAGGTGAAGGCAACGTTACCGGGATCCGCGCTGGAACATTCCCAAGGCCAGCATCCCCTCTACGACCGCACCAGCCTCTGTGTTTTGGGGGACTATGTGACCACTGAATCGGGTACTGGCATTGTCCACACGGCTCCCGGACACGGGGAAGATGACTTCAAAACCGGGCAAAAATATGGCCTGCCCATCATTAGTCCCGTGGATGACCAGGGAAGATTTACCGCCGAGGCCGGGGAGCGTTTTGCCGGCTTGGATGTGCTCTCCCAAAAGCCTGAGTGCAGTGGCAATGAGGCGGTGATCCGCGCTCTGGAAGCAGCAGGTGCCCTCCTCAAGGAAGAACCCTACAACCACAAGTATCCCTATGATTGGCGCACCAAGGAGCCGACGATTTTCCGGGCCACGGAGCAGTGGTTTGCCTCGGTGGCCGGCTTCCGTGAGCAAGCTCTCAAAGCCATCAAACAGGTGAAATGGATCCCGGCCATTGGCGAAAACCGGATTACACCCATGGTGGCAGAACG
>NZ_CALGOG010000100.1:0-18804 GCF_937958135.1 uncultured Thermosynechococcus sp.
TACACCGAGCGGCGCGCCATGAGCGCGGTGAGTTCGGTGATGGCGATGCCGAAGAGTTGCCGCGTCATGATGTGGTTGATGCGTTCCTGCCGGTCGGGGATGTGCTGCTCCAGCCCCTTATCGAGCCGGCGGGCGATCTCGCGCAGGAAGACGCCCGATTTACAACAGGGGTCGAGGAAGGTCGCGTTTGGGTCGCGCCACAGGTCATCGGGCAGCAGGTCGAGCATTTGGTTGGCCAGCGCCGGCGGGGTGAACACCTCGTCGCTGGAGAGGTTGGCCAAGCAGGAAAGCACGTCGGGGTTGTAGTTTGGGGTCAGCATGGGTTATTTTCCCAACAAAAAGGCTCTGGTCAAAAATTCGGGCGGGATGTTCTGTTCCTGCGGCAGGTAAATGGAGACTTGAATCTCCATTTTGGAAAAATAACGGCACATCAGCGGTCCCATCTCTTTCCAATCCAAGCCGCCTAATCCGCAGCCCAGCGCGGGAACGGCCAGAGATTGAATTCCTTCGGCGCGGTAGTTTGCCAACAGCCACTGTAAGCCTTTTTCAATTCCAACGGGGTCGGAGGCTTCCTTCCAGTGATTTTTGGTCGGGAAGAGCAAAAACCATTTGTTGGCGTTCAGGTTGGGCAGGCTGAAGGGCTCATCGGCAAGGTCGCTATCCAGCGAGGCTTCGCGCTTGTACAGGTAGGGCTTTCCCATCGCCAGCCGTTTATCGCGGCACACGTCCTGATAGACCACATACATATCGGGGAACTGATATTTGGCGCGCGAAGCCAGTCCCTTGCCCATCACGCCTACTGTGTTGACGCTGACGGTGAGGGTTTGCATTTGCGAGAAGAACATATCGCCGTCCACCCAAAACAGCCTGTCGGTGATTGCGCCATGACGGCGCGGCTGGAAGAACATGTGCGGTTCAACGACCACTTCGACCGGAAACGGCAGTCCGCTCAACAGGGGGCGGACTCGTTCCGCCATAGCTTGGCTGGCGACATAGACGGAATGAATCGTGGCGGGCGGCACGCTGTTCGGGATGAGACATTCCGCCATGATTTTGCGCTTGGTGCCGTCCTCGGTCTTCCACCAGTCGCTGTTGAGGATGTTCCAATACTCGCCGCTGATGGCTTTCAGCCCGGTTTCTACGTCCACCAGCGTTGTGAGCGAGTGCGCCGCGTTGCCCAAAGCGATGAACGCGCCTTTGACTCTCAAAACCTGCGGCTTGATTCCCAAAATCACTATGTCTTTTTGATTGGTTTCTCTCAACACTTTGTAAAGCATGGGGTTGCGCGGCTGAAAATACAGATTGGCATATTCCCACAGGCTTTTTTTGTCGGGAGTCAGGCGAGTTTCGCGGTTAGCGACAATCTCCGCGTTATAAATGGGTGTGAAGGGGATGCCGCGCTCGGTCACTTGCTGATGGGAAAGAATTCCGTGTTCAAAGAAAGACGGAAGATTGTCGATGTGCGTGATGTAGAAGAGACTCTTAACGAGGCGCCTGGACATGCTATTCTTCTCCAATCTCCAGAAATTGCACGGGTGGGTAGTCCTTCACCGGCTCTGGGATGAAGACTTCCTCGCCCAAATCCGAAAACAGGGGCAGTTCGCGCAAAGAAGCCTGCTGCACCATCTCGTGAAAGGCAAAATCGCGCCGTTTGAGCAGGCTGCCGTTGACGAGCGACCACTCGGCAAAGATAATCGGTTGCGGATCTTCGCCGACGGTCTGGAGCGTAAGCGCGTCGCCATGCACAATGTTGCAGCTCAGGATATAACGCACCGCTGCGCGGCAGGCAGGTTTGACCCTGTTGCCAAAGAGGGCGGTGTAGGCTTCATCAAACACCGCGTAAAGCCGCCGGCGGCATTCCTCGGCATTGTCTGCCAGAATGTCAATACCATACAGTGAAGACACAGCCAGCACGGCATAGCGCTCATAGTCCAGTTGGCTTTTGGCGTAGCGTTTTTCTACGACCTTGAGCTTGCGCCGCAAAACTTCGGTGAGAAAATTCCCCGTGCCGCAGGCGGGTTCCAGAAACCGCGAATCAATCCGCTCGGTTTCCTGTTGAACTAAATCGAGCATTGCCGTCACGATGTGGGGGGGAGTCAGCACCTCCCCATAGTCGGCAACGCGCTGTTTGGATTTGATGTGGGGGTCTAGGGGCATTGTCGGGTGTCTCTTGGGGGCTTGAGGGAGAGTTTTGCAAAACCCATTATCCCCTTGCCGACGGGTCTTGTCTCGTTTGTTCGCCGTGGGCGGTAAGTGCTGGCTTATTCTTCTGTGTCCTATTGTCGTTACTGCACTGACTGTGTTCATGCTACAAAAGCAATTGTCGGACTCTTGGTGAACAAAAGTCTCCGGGGAGAGAGGGGCAAGAGGGAGCAGCTAGGTTGGCGTGGTATCATAAAAGCCTCAAGCTGAACCACAAAATTGTCAAATTTATTCATTGGTTAAGGCCAGTCCATGAGCTTTGCTGCTGCGTCTTCTCGGATCATTCCCACGGAGCTGCGGGAGGAGATTTCGCGCTCATACCTTGAATATGCCATGAGCGTGATTGTCGGGCGCGCCCTTCCCGATGCCCGCGATGGTCTCAAACCGGTGCATCGGCGGATTCTTTATGCCATGCACGAGTTGGGGCTGACCAGCGATCGCCCCTTCCGCAAATGCGCCCGCGTGGTGGGCGAAGTCCTAGGAAAATACCACCCCCACGGCGATGCGGCGGTCTATGATGCCCTCGTGCGCATGGCACAGGACTTTTCTATGCGGCACCCCCTCATTGAGGGTCATGGCAATTTTGGCTCCATTGACAATGATCCGCCGGCGGCAATGCGTTACACCGAGTGCCGACTGCAAGCGTTGGCCACAGAGGCGCTGTTGCAGGATATTGATCAGGAAACGGTGGATTTTGTGGATAATTTTGACGGCTCACAGCAAGAGCCGCTGGTTTTGCCGGCACGGATTCCCCAGTTGCTCCTCAATGGCACCTCCGGCATTGCCGTGGGCATGGCCACGAATATCCCGCCCCACAACTTGGGGGAACTGGTGGACGGGTTGGTGGCCTTAATCCATAATCCCCAGATCAGCGATCGCGAGCTAATGCGCTACATTCCCGGACCCGATTTCCCCACAGGCGGACATATTTTGGCGCAGGGGGGCATTGAAGAGGCCTACACCACGGGACGGGGTTCGATGACGCTGCGGGCGGTGGCTACGATTGAAACCCTGGAAGCGGCCGGTCGCCAGCCCCGCGAGGCCATTGTGATTACGGAGTTGCCCTACCAAACCAACAAGGCGGCGTTGATGGAAAAAATTGCCGAGTTGGTCAACGAGAAAAAAATTGAGGGGATTGCCGACCTGCGGGATGAAAGCGATCGCGAGGGGATTCGGGTGGTCATTGAACTGAAGCGGGATGCCTACCCGCGGGTGGTGCTCAACAACCTCTACAAGCACACCCCCCTCCAGGTAAATTTTGGGGCCAACATGCTGGCGATCGTCAACGGCGAGCCGCAACTGCTGACCCTCAAGCGCAGTTTAGAAGTCTTCCTCAGTTTTCGCGAAGAAGCGATCGCCCGCCGTACCCGCTATGCCCTGCGCAAAGCTGAAGAACGGGATCACCTGCTGCAAGGGTTACTGGTGGCGTTAGCCAATCTCGATGCCGTGATTCAACTCATTCGCAGCGCCGGTGACACGACCCTCGCCCGCCAGGAATTGATGCAGACCTATGGCCTCAGTGAAGCCCAAGCCGATGCCATTTTGCAGATGCAACTGCGGCGCCTCACCGCCCTAGAGGCGGAAAAAATTGAGCGCGAGCACGCCGAGCTACAGCGGCAAATTGCCGATTATCGCGACATTCTAGCCAATCGGCAGCGGATCCTGGAGATGATTGAAAAGGAAGTCACAGAACTCAAGGCCAAGTTTGCCACCCCTCGGCGATCGCGCATTGTGCAGGCGGAAGGGGAAATCAGCGACACCGATCTAATTGCCAATAACAAATCCGTTATTCTCGTCACGCAGCAGGGCTACATCAAGCGGATGCCCGTAGATACCTTTGAAGCCCAAAGTCGCGATGGGCGGGGGCGTAAAGGGGCAGAGATTAAAGAAGATGATGCCGTTGAGCACTTCTTTAGCTGTAGGGATCACGATTGCATCCTCTTTTTTAGCGATCGCGGGTTAGTCTATGCCTTGCCCGCCTACCAAATCCCCAGTGGCTCGCGCCAAGCACGGGGCACCCCCATTGTTCAACTCCTGCCCATTCCCCCCGAGGAAAAAATTACCTCCGTCATTGCCGTTCAAGAATTTAGTGAAGATGAGTATCTGGTGATGCTCACCCGCAAGGGCTTCATCAAGAAAACCGCCCTGTCGGCCTTCAGTCATATCCGCGCCAACGGCTTGATTGCCATTTCCCTTGAAGAGGGAGATCAACTGCGCTGGGTGCGGCGTACCCGTGAAGAGGACACCATTATCCTTGGCTCGCGGCAGGGCATGGCGATTCATTTTCGCGCCAGTCACGATCAACTGCGCCCCCTTGGACGGGCAACCCGCGGCGTTAAGGCCATGAGTCTGCGGCCGGGAGATGAACTAGTGGGCATGGATATTCTGCCGGGGGCGATCGCCAACCGTTTTGCCTCTCTCTCCGAAGAGGATGACACTGAGGAAACAGTCACCCAAAGTGAAGGCCCTTGGGTACTGGTGATCACCACCAATGGTTACGGCAAGCGGGTGCCCGTGCAACAGTTTCGGCTGCAAAACCGCGCCGGCATGGGCATTACCGCTACCAAATTCAAAGCCAAAGGCAATCCGGATCAACTGGCCACCCTGCGGATTGTCAATGCCGAGGACGAACTCATGATTGTGACCAGTCGCGGTATTGTTATTCGTCAAAAAGTCATGGATATTTCCTCCCAGTCGCGATCGGCCACGGGCGTCCGTCTGCAACGCCTCGACGAAGAGGATGTGATTGTCACGGCAGCCGTCTTGCCCCCCGGTAGCATGGAGGCAGAGGAGGATTGAGCACCACGGTCTTTCTCACGGGAGCCAGTGGCTTTGTCGGTACCCATGTGGCTCAAGTGCTGGCAGAAAGGGGGTATCGCGTCCGTGCCCTTGTGCGGCAACCGCAGCGGGCAGCCCATCTCAGGGCATGGGATGTGGAATTGGTGCAAGGGGATCTGCGCACCGGTGACCTCGTTTCCCTGATGCAGGGGTGTCAAGTGCTATTTCACGTGGCGGCTCATTATAGTCTCTGGCGGCGCGATCGCCCCCTCCTCTATGCCGTCAATGTGGAGGGAACGCGGCGAATCTTGGCTGCGGCCCGTGAGGCGGGCATTGAGCGCACCGTTTACACCAGTTCCGTAGCCGCCATTGGCGTAGACCCTAGGGGTCAACCCACAACGGAAGCCTACCAAAGCCCCCCTGAAAAGCTGATTAGCGAGTACAAACGCTCCAAGTACTGGGCAGAGCAGGTGGCGCAGGAGGCAGTCCGCCAAGGGCAAGATATTGTGATTGTGAATCCCAGTACCCCCATCGGCGCTTGGGATGCCAAACCCACCCCCACCGGAGAAATCATTCTGCGCTTTTTGCGACGTCAGATGCCCGTTTATGTGAATACGGGGCTGAATCTCATCCATGTGCGGGATGTGGCAATGGGTCATCTCTTGGCCTTGGAAAAAGGCAGAACCGGTGAACGCTATATCCTCGGCCACCAAAACCTCACCCTTGCGGACATTCTGGAGCGCCTAGCCACCATTACGGGGTTGCCCCGTCCCTTGGGCGAGATTCCCATTGTCATTCCCTTAGTGATAGCGTGGTTCGATGAGGTGGTTCTGGGGGCTTTGGGTAAGCGCCCCGCCATTCCCCTCGATGGGGTGCGCATGGCACAGCAAAAAATGTTTTACGATGCCCGCAAGGCCGTCACCGAATTGGGGCTGCCCCAGACGCCGATTGAGGAAGCCCTCCGCGACGCCGTGACTTGGTACCGCGAACGGGGCTACTGCTCTTAGGCTTTGCGGTATAGTGAGGATTGGAGATTATGAAGTTTAGTTAAGAGCTATGGTGGTTGCGCCCTTTGCCGCTCAGTTGCCCTTCCTGGAAGAGACGCTTCACAGTGGCTATCAAGCCCTGCAATGGGGCAAGAATCTGTTTGCGATCGCCCACAAAACCTTGAGTGCACGTCTGTTAAACACCCTCTTTCCCACCGAAGAGCGGACGCAACCCCTTAGCCCTGAGTTGCAGGCATGGATCAAGGAGCGCTACGCAGCCCTACTCCAGCAGGATTGGCAGGATGCGGCGGCTGGCCTCTATCCCCCCGCACTGCTTTTTGATGCCCCTTGGGAAGAGTTTTTGCGCTTTTATCCCCTGCTGTGCCTCGATTTACCGCAGATGTGGCAGCGGGCGCGATCGCGCCAATTTCAGGACTTTCCCAAGAACGTGCGCCTTGAGGACTATCCGCAGTACTATCGCCAAAACTTCCACTACCAAACCGACGGCTACCTCAGTGAAACCTCCGCCAACCTCTACGATGTCCAAGTGGAACTCCTCTTTGGCGGTACGGCAGATGCAATGCGGCGGCGCGTGATTTCCCCCATTGCCCAGCATTTTGCCGCCCATCCTCCCACGCCCCCCGTGCGCATTCTGGATGTTGCCTGTGGTACGGGTCGCACCCTGAAGCAACTGCGCTATGGCTTCCCAGAGGCGGCGCTCTTTGGCATTGATCTGTCGCCCACCTATTTGCGCAAAGCCAATTCTCTACTAGCCACCCAGACCGGAGATCTGCCGCAACTGATTCAAGGGAATGCCGAGAGCCTTCCCTACGTGGACAATTACTTTAGTGCCATCACCTGCGTCTTTCTCTTCCATGAACTGCCCGCCCCAGTGCGCCAAAACGTGATTAATGAATGCGCCCGTGTTCTCCAACCGGGCGGCATCTTTGTGATCTGTGACTCGATTCAAGCCCTAGATTCCCCAGCACAGCGGCCGATGATGGAAAACTTTGCCAATCTTTTCCATGAGCCTTTTTACCGCAACTACATCGAAGATGATCTGAACCTCCGCTTAGACAAGGCGGGTCTGGTGGTTCAGGAGATTCAGCACCACTTTATGAGTAAGTATTGGGTGGCCGTTAAACCTTCTTAGCCCAAAAGCGCCAGTCGGCTACGCTTTGTAATAGTACCTACCCCCTGCAATGGGGGGCTGCTAGGCTGAAGGCAGTATATCAAAACATCCTTTCCCTGTGGCAGTTTGGAGGGTTAACTGATGGATGGGCTGGCATGGCAGGCGGAGTTTGTCTCTGGCTGGGCGGAAATCGATCAGGAGCATCGGGCACTGTTGGAAATGCTACGGCAGTTACGCTTGGCAATCCTTGAAGGGGCAACATTTTCCCAAGTCAAGCCACAGTTACTTGCCTGTGCCACGGAAACGGAGCGCCACTTTCAGCATGAAGAAACCCTCATGGCTGCTGCCAACCATCCCCTCTATCTATCGCATCGCGCCGCCCACCAAAATCTGCTGCGGGATTTGAGTTTAATACTTGAGGATGGGCAAAGGCATCCCGAAAACCTGACGCCAGAGACTATTGAGACGATGGGTGCCTTGGTGGTGCGCCATATTCGCGAAGAGGATCTGCCGATGCTCTCCCTCCTCGCCCATCCCAAGGAGCTAGCGCAGCAACAGGCGGCTGAATTGACCGCTGAGAATGTGTTCTAAATCTCAGGGCTAACTGCCGGTTTTGCGATGTTGGATTGCCGTTAGGCCACTGGTTTGCAGCAACTCCCCACTCTCAACTACGGCATAGATGAGCCGGTGGTTGCCACAGTTCATGCGGGACTCCACCGTGCACTCCAAATAGGCAAGGGCATCGAGCAAAATCGGGGCACCGCACTCAGCGCTTTTGAGGCCAAGGGTGGCTAACTGTTGCTCCCCAAGGCGTTGTGCCTGCTGGAATTGGCGAACAAGGGGACTGCCTTCCTTGAGGATATTTAAGACAAAGCGATCGCCCACCAAGCAGAGGCTTTCTGCCCATTCCTGTGGCAAGGACACGGTAATTCCCGGCGGATTAAACGAGGCTTGGGACACCGACGACACCAAAATAGCTGCTGCTTGCGTCAGGTGAAAACACCCTTCGGGCAGGGTTGTCAGGACACACAGCGAACCCACGACTCGGTTCACCGCTTGCTCAGTGCGATCCACCTGTGCTTCCACAAGACTGGGGGGGCGGACGGTGCGGCTCTTGCGCAATTTTTTCAGGGCTTGGGCAAACTCGTGGGCGGCAATTTGGCATTTTTCGAGATCGCTTGCCGTGGGGGTAAACTTCACCCGCAGTGTTTCAAAGCCAAGGGTATAACCCGCATCGAGGAGTTTTTGTTCAATCTCATCAATGGCCTCGCCGCTCCAGCCATAGGAGCCAAAAACTCCCGCCAGTTTGGTTTTGCTGCCCTCGGCCAAGATGAACCCCAAAGCGGTCTGCACTTGGGTTGGCATGTGCCCTCCTAGGGTGGGGGAGCCAATGATAAAACCGTCGCTACTGTGGATTAGAGCCTGCATTTCCGCTGGGGGCGTCGTTTCACAGTTCACGGTTTCCACTTGAACGCCGGCTGCTATCAGCCCTTGGGCGATCGCGTTGGCCAGAATTGCCGTATTGCCATAGGCAGAGGCATAGAAAAGCGCCACCTTGGTCTCCTGTTCCGTTTGGGCTTGGCACCAGTCGCGATAATCCTGAAAAAGGCGGCTACGGCTAAACTTGACCATCGGGCCGTGGGCGGGGGCATAGAGGCGCGGGGGCGGGGTCAGTTCTGCCAAGCGCTCCAAAATACTCTCCACTTGACGGGTTTGGGCGGCATGGAGGCATTCAAAATAATAGGCGCGATCCTCATCGAGTTTTTTCCACTGCTCATCGTAGAGGCTATCGCCACAGACATGGGCGCCAAAGAGCTTATCTGTAAACACAATTTGATTCTGGGGATCCACGGTGATGAGGCCATCGGGCCAGCGGGGGGTAGCAGCGGCAATAAATTCCAGACGGCGATCGCCCCCCAACTCCAAGGGTGTTTCCCCGCGGGGAATCCAGAGATTCAACTGCTCGCCAAGGGTAGAGCGCAAGGTCACTGCCCCGGCTTTGGAGCACACCAGCGTCACTTGGGGGGCTTTTTCGAGCAGGACTTTGACGGTGGCCAGACGATTGGAGTTGACATGACTGAGGATCAGGTACCGCAGTTGACTCAGATCAATGTGTTGCTGGAGTGCTTGCAAATAAATCTGCGTAAAGGATTCCCCCGGCGGATCCAGCAGGGCGGGTTGGGGGGCTTGGATGAGGTAGGAATTGGAGGTGGTTCCCTGTTGACGGCCATACTCCACTTCAAACTTCAGCCGTTCCCACGTGCGCGATCGCAAGACCAAAACCCCCGGTGCAATTTCGGCCACTTGAACATCACGGGGGCGGGTTTCCGTGGGCATGGGACACCTCCTGAATAGTTCTCTAGGACTGCGGCATTGCTGTCGAAATGCTTGAAAGAGTACTGCCACTATAACGTAATTTTTATAGTCTAGGGAATAGTGGCTATAAGCTTTTACTTTGGCCGTTATTGTTTGTTCGCTGATTATTTCAGCAGTATAATTATTGTCACATGAGAACTCTAGAACGATTTCCTCAATCCGGCCTTTTTCACAAACAAAAAAGGGAATACGGCAAAGGCTAGGGAGCGGAAAAGCAAGGTACTCTCTAATCCTATCAAATGCAAAAATTCGGCGTTATTATTTTTTCTATTTGCTTTATAAGCAGAATCAATCAGTCATTCGAGGAGTTGAGAAACTGAGGGAAGTAGCTATCCTGAGCCTGCAAGTAGAGACTCTTTTCTAGGGATTGCATACGTTCAAAGCCGTGAAGAACTGCATCCTCTAGCTGTGCCCCAATTTGAGGAGAAAGTTTTCATCAAGTTTTTATCCTGAGCGATCGCAGGTCTGTAATTGCGCCAGTAGCAAAACAATGCGATCCACTCCTGAGCGCAATTGCGGCGGAGTCATCCCTGCTTGGTTGAGGACAATGCTAAAAACCAACGGGCGATCTTGGACTGGTTCTACATACCCCGCCAAGGCTGCCACTCCCCGCAAGGTGCCGGTTTTAGCCCAGACGCGATCTTGAGCCGGGGTATTGCGCAACCGCCGACGCAGCGTCCCCGATCGCCCGGCAAGGGGGAGCGATCGCCACCATAGCGAGGCATGAGCTGTTCGTGCCATCTGCTGCAACAGGGTGACTAAGTCGTTGGGCGTCAGCCAGTTTTGCCGCGAGAGTCCCGAACCATCCACCAAGACGGCTCCTTGGATGCCAATTTGTGCCAAGTAGCGTTGGCGATAGCCGGGTTGGGCGGCTTCTAGGGCAGCAAGGAGCATTTCTGCATAGAAATTGTCACTCTCTCGGAGGATGGGCAACATCAACTCCCTTAGGGGGCGTGAGGTATGGCGTACCAATACCTCGGGTAACGGCTCTGCCGTCTCCACCGGGCGAATCTGCTGCACTTGAATCCCCGCCTGGGCAAAGGCACGCTGCACCTGTTGCCGGAGATAGGGAATCGGCTCCCGCAGGGGAATGCGTATTTCAGCGGGTTCACTGCCCACATGGAGTTGACCGCGCACGATAATCTCTTGGCTGCGCACTTCACTTTCGAGAAATTCCACTTCAGAGGTGGCTACCGTACGGGTCTCATTCACTACTCGCCATGGAAGACCGCTCTCCTGTTGCCGTAGCGCCAAGGGTTGACCCAACTGCTGGGGCACCACCTCTAGGTTGAGGGCGTTTTGATTGACACTAAAGCGCGTGACGACGGCAGCAAATCCCATCGTCAGGTCTTCGATCGCCCAGGTGGGTTCCAGCATGACAGGTGTTAGGCCGCCAATTTCTAGAACTTGAATTCGGCGGATTCCCTGTTGGGCAAGGTGGTTGGCCATGCGTTGCAGGTCTTGGCTGCGGAAACTGGGGTCAAAACCGCCCTGAAGGCGGAGGGTTGTTCGGTCGGGCGATCGCCCACTGAGGGTGGTCACAAATGTATGATTTGCTCCCCAATAGGTAAGGGCGGCTGCCACAGTGGTGAGCTTCACCGTCGAGGCCACCAGAAAGAGCTTTTCCCCCTGATGGTTGTAGAGTACCTCCCCAGTGGTTAAATCCCGGATGACAATCCCCCACTGCCCCCGTTGCCATTGGGGATCGTGTATCTCCTGTTCAATAGTTCGTGTCAAATCTTGGCGACAGAGGCCAAAGGCGGCGGGTGAAACTAGAAGGAGCAGCGCACTAGCAGGGAACAGAAGCCATCGAAGTCGCGCCATAGGGCACCAAGTCCTTGACATAGACGCGATCGCAGCGCTGGGTTTCCACCCCCGTGGCCGGTTGATAGCCCGACTTTTCATACAAGTGCACCGCTGCCGTCATAATTGAGGCCGTTTCAATCCAGATTTTGCGGTAGCCTGCCGCTGCAATTGCGGCCTCCAAATGGTGGAGAAGAAATGTCCCCAGCCCTTGACCGCGCACCCTAGGATGGAGATACATCTTGCGAATTTCCACGGCGGCCTCGCCCCGCTGAATGGGGTAGAAGGCGATTGTGCCCACCACCTCCGCAGCCTGCTCCACCACCCAAAACTGCCCGCCGCGGCGATGGTAGTAGTCCTCCACATGCACCACATCGGCATCGGCCCCTTCGGGTTGCCAAGCAAGGCCAAACTCATTGAGGACATTGGCAATCAGGTGCATCACCGCTGCGCGATCGCGATCGCGCCAATGGCGCACCCCACAATCCCCATAGTGAAGAAAAAATGCACTCAAGGACGGCTGCCTCCAGCAGGGTATTGTCCCTTTCACCGGGGTAGAACACATTCAAAACCATCAAAAAATTGGCTGCTGAACCTGTCTCCCCTATCTCTCAAAAAAGGACTGTACTGCCACTCTAACGATTCAACGGGAGGCTCGCAAGAGCATCCGGCTACTGTTTTGTCTTTGCTTAACCTTTGCTGTGGCCACCACTCTCCTAACCACCGACCTAGTATAGGAAAAGATGCTAGACGAATGGACAATGCAAGACTTTGCCGTTGTAATTGTCGGCAGTGGCCTAGCAGGCTGTCCTGCTGCTTTGGAAATTTGCCCCCTTGCCCCGCCGCCAACGCTATTGGAATACAGAGCTAATAGGAGCCTTTGAACTGGCTAACTTACTTGTGGTTGGCGAGCTGATTTTAGCCAGTGCCCTGGCTCGCCAAGGGAGCTAACTACTTGCCCGTCACCCACACCCTGTTTCTACCCCAAGAGCGCAAATATTAAATCCATGCAACGGCTACCTGCGACCCCTGCCCTCAAGCGGTTTATCATTGGCATCACCCTTTTTATCCTGCTCACATTAGTGGCGGTGGTGGGCTACACCAGCTTTGGCTGGAACTGGCTCGATGCCCTTTATATGTATGTCATCACCGTCTTTGGCATTGGCTACAGTGAAGTGCGTCCACTGCTGACCCCAGGGCAGCGCTTCTTTAACATGCTGATTATTGTGGCCGGCAATGCGGCAACGGTTTATACGATCGGTGCGGTGGTGCAACTGTTTACGGAAGGTGAAATCAAACGCCTATTGCATCTTCAACGAGCAAGCCGCGACATCAACAAACTGAACCGCCATGTCATTGTCTGTGGCTTTGGCCGCATTGGTCAAGTGATGGCTCAAGAGCTGACCGCCACCAAGACTCCCTTTGTCATTTTGGATGTTGATGAACAGCGCATTGATCTGGCAATGCAGTTGGGCTATCTCGCCTATTGGGGAAGTGCAGCCGAGGAGGAAACACTGCGAGTCGTGGGCATTGATCGGGCGATCGCCCTGGCCACAGTGCTGCCCAATGATACAACTAATGTTTTTATTACGCTGACAGCACGATCCATGAATCCAAATCTTTTAATCGTAGCGCGAGCCAATCTAGCCAGCACAGAATCAAAGCTGCGCATGGCAGGGGCAGATCACATCGTTTTACCGACAAAAATTGGTGCCAGCCAAATGACCAACCTCATTCGGCGACCGCGCATTGATTTCCTCGAACAAACGGGCGATCTCGAGACCCTCAACGAACTCTTAAGCCATATTGATGCTCGCCTAGAGGAAATGGAAATTACCCCCAGTTACCCCTATGTAGGTACGCGCTTGGCGGGACTTGAGGTGCGGGGTCAAGGCGCATTTATCATCATCGGCCTGCGCAAGAGTGATGGTCAATTATTTTCGACTCGCGACAATCCTCTTGTGGAAGTGGGGGATACATTGATCTTGTTGGGTCATGTTCAAGATGCCCCCAAGTTAATTCGTAAATACACCCTCCGCTCCCGTCCCCTTCGATGACCCCTCCCTCCCACCTTGCTCACCTCAAAGATCACGTCATTATTTGCGGCTATGGTTCCCTTGGGCGGACTTTAGCAATGAACCTGGCCGCTGCTGAAATCCCCTTTGTTGTCATTGACAACCAGCGGCAGCGACTACGGCTGGCTCAGCAGTCAGGGCATCCTTTCTATCGCGGCGACGATCTCATGGATGAAAATGAGCTGTTGGCCGTAGGCGTGGATCGTGCCCGCACACTCGTTGCGGTTTTGCCCGATGATGCCAGTAATGTCTTTATCACCCTAATTGCCCGCCGCCTCAATCCCCACCTGCAAATCTTGGCCTATGGTGAATTACCCGCCACGGAGTCCAAATTGCGCTTTGCCGGCGCCGATCATGTGGTCTTGCCCTCCAGTATTAGTGCCCACCGCATTGTCCAGTTAATTACTCGCCCGACAGTTCTGGATTTTCTGGAGGAGAAGGAGGAGCGCAGTCATCTGATTGAGCTATTGAGCCAGTTGGATCTCCAGATTGAAGAGTTTACCCTCCCCCTAGAATCCCCGCTGTTGGGTCTGGCGATCGCCGAAGTGGAAGCAAAAGGTCGAGGCCGGTTCATTATTGTGGCTGTACGCCGTTGCAACGGCAACTTGGTCACCCATCCCCCCTTGAGTCTGCCTTTGCAAGCAAAGGACACGGTCATTGCCTTGGGTCAAGCTGCTGAAATTCAAGCCTTTTTCCGCCAACAGACTCCTCGCTATCGCCGCTTTAGAATCTAGCCCTTAAGACCGGCAGCGGTGTGTGAGGGAATAATGTACCGTTGCAAGAAAATAAAAACAATGAACACAGGCACAATTGAAATGACAGAGCCTGCCGCAATCAGTCGCCAATCTAAGGAAAACGTCCCCGCCAAGGTCACCACGCCAATGGGGAGGGTATAGAGTTCTGGCTGATCCACAACCAATAAGGGCCAGAGAAAATCACTCCAAGCGCCAATAAACACAAAAATGCCAAGGGTAACCAAGGCAGGGCGAATGGCCGGCAGCATCACAAACCACCACAACCCCAATTCGGAGCAGCCATCGAGGCGAGCCGCCTCCTCCAGTTCCTTGGGCACTGCCATAAAAGCCTGTCGCAACAGAAAAATACCAAAGGCAGAGGCCAAACTTGGCAGAATGATCCCTAGGTACGTATTCCGAAGCTTCAACTGCACAACCAAAATAAAGAGGGGAATCACAATGACTTGAAAGGGAATCATGAGCGTGGCCAAAATAGTCGCAAAGATCGCCTCCCGCCCCCGAAAGGAAAGCCGCGCCAAGGGATAGGCGGCCAAGGCAGAGGTTAGGAGATTGCAGGCCACCGTGAGAACCGCCACCAGCGTACTGTTAAACAGGTACCGGCCAAAGGGATGCGTTTGCCAGACAGTTACAAAATTTGCTAGGGTCGGCTCGGCAGGTAACCAGCGGGGCGGAAAGGCAAAAATATCTTCGTTGGCGGACTTGAAGGCGGTACTGACCAGCCACAGCAAGGGAAGCAGCATGGCGATCGCGATCGCCCCCAACAGTAGGTAGGTCAAGCCTCGCCGCAGGTTCATCGCCGCGTCCAGAGATTCGTAAACATCATTAACAGGCCACCAATCGCAATGGCGATCGCCAAGCCACCGGCAATCCAATCTAGGGTTGTTGTTTCCATTTGAAATTTCCCAGGGATACTGTTAGACACTGCGCAGGGCAACAATCGGATCCAGCCGCGCCGCCCGCTGAGCGGGAACTACCCCAAAGAAGAGACCAATGCTGCCCGAAACGCCCACGGCAAGAGCTACAGCCAAGGGGGCAACCCCGGCCTCAAGGGGAGTGAGCATCGCCACTAGGACGACACCGCCCACACCGACGCCTGTACCGATTAAACCGCCAAGGGCAGACAGGATCATCGCCTCAATCATAAACTGTGCCAGTATATCCCGCTGCGTGGCACCAATCGCCTTGCGCAGGCCAATTTCTTGGGTGCGCTCCGTCACGGACACCAGCATGATGTTCATAATGCCAATGCCCCCCACCAGCAGCGAAATGCTGGCGATCGCCGCCAACATCAACGTCAAGGCATTACTAATATTGCCAATAATTTGCAGGGCTTCCTTTTGGGTTTGAATCGTAAAATCATCCTCATCCACAATTTGGTGCCGCAGCCGCAGCAGGTTGGTAATCTGAAACTTGGCGGCATCAATGCTTTGCTCATCGCGGGCCGACACCGAGATAAATGTCAAGGAAATCCCGTAGGGGGAACGCTGGCCGACAATGCGGGAAGACATCGTCGTAATAGGAATGTAGGCGGCCTCATCCTGATTGTTGCCAAGGAAGGCGCCCTTTTCGGCCATGACCCCAATGACCTCAAAGGAAAGATTCTTAATGCGCACCTGCTGCCCCACAGGATTTTCGTTGATAAAGAGCTTCTTGGCCAGATCAGCCCCCAAAATGACCACACGGCGATGCCGTTCCACATCCTCCTCGGAAATGAAGCGCCCGCGCGCCACGGTAAAACTGCGCACCGAGGGAAAGGTGGGGGTAGTCCCCACAATTAAAACGTTGGTATTGCGTCCACGATAGGTGACTCGTTGCTGGACTTGGAGTTGGGGCGCCACTTCCTTGACGGTAGGGACTTGGGTAGCGATCGCCCTGGCGTCCTCAAGGACAAGGGTTTGGGGCACATTAAAGGTGCGGTTGCGGGCTTGGGGCGTGCCGGGGACAATAAAGAGCGTATTGGGTCCGAGGGATTCAAACTGGCCGGCGGCATAGCGCTGTGCCCCTTGACCTACGCCCACCATGGCAATTACCGCCGCATTGCCAATGATAATGCCCAGCATCGTCAGCCCACTGCGCAGCCGATTGGCCTTCAGGGTGGCGATCGCCATGCGCACGCTTTCAGTAATGTCCATGATCCTGCGCCGACAACAACTGTCTTTACTCTAACTTGAGAGGTTGCTTCGCCTCAGAGTTTCAAAACAGGTTTCCAGTTCACGATTGCGGTAGGGGAATACTTTTGCCGTTGTAGCGATTCATGGCCGCCTCCACCCCCGACCGAATACTCAGCTCAATGGCGTCCACAGCTAAGTCAAGCACAGCGGGCAAAATGGCAAGTTCCGCCGCCGAAAACTGTCCTAAAACGAAGGGCACGGCATTGCGCGGCCCGGTTTGTTGCTTCAGGCGATCGCCAAAAGCAATGCCCACCTTGAGGCGGGGAAACTGTTGAGAATGGCAGTGTTGAATAATTGACTTAATACCATTGTGTCCCCCTGTGGAGCCGGTTAAGCGCAAGCGCACTCGCCCCAAAGGCAAATCGGCATCATCATAGACAACAAGGGTGCGCTCAAGGGGTAGCTTATAGAAATTCAAGAGGGCATGGAGCGCCTGCCCAGAATTATTCATATAGGTAGTGGGCTTGAGGAGATGCACTTTCTGACCATCAATGTAGGCTTCCCCCACCTCCCCCAAGAAGCGCCGCTGCGGAGTCAACTCAACCCGATACCGCTGGGCGAGGGCGTCGAGGACACGAAAGCCGATGTTGTGGCGAGTTGTAGTGTACTCTATGCCTGGGTTCCCAAGGCCAACAATCACGCAGGGCTGGAGTACCATGCCACCTAAGCGGAAGGTTCCCGAGGCGATTCAGCCTCTGCCTTGGCCTGCTGTTCCTGTTCTAGGGCAGCGGTCTGACGTTTTATTTCATCTTGGAATTCGCGGGAGGCTTCCTCAAAGGCACGCTTGGTTTTGCCAAGGCTGCGGCCAATTTCCGGCAGCTTTTTCGGGCCAAAAATTAACAGTGCCACTACCAAAATAACGATGAGTTCCGGCAGACCGATCCCAAAAACGTTCATAGATTATCCCAAGGCTGTCCAACTCACATTAACACCATCAATCATGAGTGTCGAGTTGTAAATCTCCAGAATAATCAACAGGAAAACGAGAAACAGCCCCATGAAGACAGCCATCAAGGGAGTGGTGCCCCAACCGGGAGCAACTTTACCGTACTCAGAGTTGAGAGGGCGCAAAAGATCACCAAGCCAAGTCCGTCGTGCCATAAATCCCTTTTTTGAACGAAATGAACAGCATTTTAATGTTTCGTAATATTATAAAAGCATATCTTGCTCCCATTGAGTACGTTTCTATGGAACCTGCAACAGTTCTTAGCATTGCTCTTGCCGCCGTCTGCATTGGCGTCACCGGCTACTCCATCTACCTTTCCTTTGGCCCCCCCTCCAAGGAGCTAGCGGATCCCTTCGACGACCACGAAGACTAAAACTACAGCCCCTCAACGGGCACGCCCAAAAAGCTGGCAATCCTTGCGCCTTGGGTCTCTAGTTCTGCTAAAGGCAAGGGTGTACCCACACGGGTAAGGGGGATTTCACCTCGGCCTTTAATTTTCAGGTAGAGGGCACGCTTGGGGTTAAGACCCTCTTTAATGACAATCTTTATCGCCTGCACCTCGCTGATGGGGCAGCTTACCTCAATTTGGCGATTCTTGCCGGGGAAGCCCCAGCGGAAGATACGCACAAAGCCGGTTTCTTTGTTGAACTCATTGAAGCCTCCGCCAATATCCCAAGCGATCGCCAGCCACAGATACGTTGCCAACAGCAGTGCCGCCACCCCATAAAAGCCAATCGCAATCCCTTGGGGAATAAAAACCAAATCAATTGGGTTGCCAACGGGCAGCAAATTGCGGTGCAAATAGCTGGAAAGACCCGCCAGAAAGAAGCCAATACCCCCAATGGAGACCACCGTTGCCCAAAAGTAGTTACTGGGGCGACGGGATCCCAGCACCGTATAGCGCAGAACCGACTCTTGACGCGGGGAGGACTCAGTCACAGGGGAGTTGGTCATAGCTCGCGTTGCCAAAGTTGAAGTGCTTTACATTTTATAGAGAAACTGCTCCGATTCCCAACGAGACTCTCTACAATGCAGTTTGTAGGAGCTACGCTGAAACTATGGCGGGTGAGTTAATCCTACCCCTGAGGTAGGGAAGTCCGAAGCAACGTTTTTCTTGCAATCCATACAATACAAATAGTTAGAAATCGTAAAAAGGGGTCAAAGGGTTAGATATGCAACCATCCAATCCAAATCAATTTACGGAAAAAGCATGGGCCGCGATCGCCCGCACGCCAGATTTGGCCAAGCAGGCGCAGCATCAGAATCTCGAAAGTGAACACCTGATGAAATCGCTCCTAGAGCAAGAGGGGTTGGCCACGCAGATTTTCCAGAAGGCGGGCTGTTCGGTGCAGCGAGTGCGAGATTTCACCGATGACTTTATTCACCGTCAGCCCAAAATTAGCAATCCCAGTGGCGTCTATCTAGGACAGAGCCTTGACAAGCTCCTCGATCGCGCCGAAGAGGCGCGCAGACAGTTCGGCGACGAGTTTATCTCAGTTGAGCATTTAGTCCTAGCCTTTGCCCAAGACGATCGCTTTGGCAAAAAACTGTTCCAAGAGGTGGGTCTTACGGAAAGTGCG
>NZ_CALGOG010000101.1:0-3195 GCF_937958135.1 uncultured Thermosynechococcus sp.
ACACCCCCGCCAGAACCTCTCCAGGGGCATTTTCAGCACTGTCCGCCCGACAGCGCTTCTCGAATATTATAACCTTTAGTCGCTTCTAATGTCACTTAGCCGCCGCTTCACCACCCCCCAAGCCTGCGGCTATGGGCGGAGCACTGCGACGGATTTTGGTAGAGGGCCGTAGTATGCTAGAGAATCGGCCAATTCATGAGTTGTTTTGGCGATCGCCCCTTTGAACTGACATCCTAAGTTTAGCTGCATCTGCCGTGGAGTTTGCCATGAAAGTTGTTTGTTCACAATCCCTTCTCAACAGTAAGCTTGCCCCCCTGAGTCGCGTTGCCCCCAGCAATCCCTCCCACCCGATTTTGGCAAATATTCTCTTGCAAGCCAAAGGTGGCCGCCTTGGCCTCTCGGTCTTTGATCTCAGTTTGGGCATGCAAATCTGGCTTGATGCAGCGGTGAAGGTGCCGGGGGCAATCACCGTTTCCGCCAAGCTCTTTAGTGAGATGGTGTCGCGGATGCCCAACCGCGACATTGAAATTACGGCGGAAGACACGCGAGTGATCCTCGACTACGGCAGTGGTTTTTTTGAAATTCAGGGGATGAGCGCTGAGGAATTTCCCTCCTTGCCGACGTTAGACAATGTGACACCCATCACCTTGACGGCAGAGGCATTGCGGCGTGGCCTTCAGGGGAGTTTGTTTGCTGCCAGTACTGATGAGACCAAACAAATTCTCACGGGGTTGCACGTGACCTTTGAAGTGGATCGGCTGGAGTTTGCCGCTACCGATGGCCACCGCCTTGCCGTTACCGTAACAGAACAGCCGGTTCCGGAAGCCCTCTCCCCCATCACAATTCCAGCCAAGTCCCTCAAGGACTTAGAGCGCCTCATGGCCAAACAAGACGGCGATGTGACCCTGCGCTGTGACCCGACCCAAGTAGTGTTTGATATTGGCAATGATGCTCGCATTACCAGCCGTCTGCTGGAGGGGCAATACCCCAATTACCGCCAACTCATTCCCAAAACCTTTGCGCGTCAAGTCACGCTGGCGCGATCCGAGTTTGCCGATGCCCTCGAGCGAGTAGCCATCCTTGCGGCTCAGAGGAATAATATCGTTAAAATCAACATTGATGCGGCTGCTCAAGAACTCAAACTTTCTGCCGAAGCGCCCCAACTGGGAAGTGGTGAAGAGAATCTACCGGCTCAGATTTCCGGTGAGGCGATGGAAGTGGCCTTCAATGTCAGATACCTCCTTGAAGGACTAAAGGTCATGAATAGCTCAGAGGTACAACTTCAACTCAACGGCGAAACTCAGCCGGCGATTATTCGCCCCTTAGGGGAAGCGCAGATGAAATACTTGGTGATGCCGATCCAAATTCGCAGTTAGCGCAGGAAGTTGCTGGTGAGCCAAAAGCTGACAAAAACGCCAATACCCACCAGTTGATCTACATTGGGGGGCATGCCGGGCAGACCAAGCGGGTGAATGCCCACGGCAATCACGGTGCCCAAAATCAGGGCAAGGAGGGTGATTAAAAAGGCACGACCAAGGCGTTGTTCCTTGCGCTGGAGCCACACCAGGTTAAAGCCAAGTCCCAGTGATAGCACCAAGGCTAAGGTGTCGGCGTTCGCCTGAGATAGCCCGATCGCCATTAAGAGGCCATAGACCGTTGAGGTAATGGTAATGCCCCGCAGACTGGGAGTATCTAGCTGCTGCTGCCACCATTGGAAAGCAGGATGCTGCGCAATTGGGTTGAGCTTAGCTGGCGCTACTTCATTGAGTTGCTCAGCATAACGAATGCGCTCAGGAACTTTGATCTTGCCCTCTTGGCGTTGCCGCAGCCGATCCATCAAAATCGCATCGTAGGCTGCTTCAATTTCGGTGCGCTGTCGTTCATCCCCAGCGTGAGCTGCTAATAGCGCATCCCGCGCTTCCTTAATTTGCTCAAAAGAAGCGTCTTCTGGCACCTGCAGCTTTTCGTAGGGGTTGTCACTCATGGCAAATTGATCTTTGTTCATTGGCCATTCTTACGGGCAGTATCAACAGCGGTCTAAGGCTAGCCTACAGCTTTTTCCTAACAATGGCGCATCTTTTCAGCACCCCATCCTGCTCATGCAGACCGATGGCAGAGAAAAACGCTGTGGCAGCATCGCCTCCCCTCAAATTCTAGCGACTTCCTGAGGAAAACGAGAGCAACTGGCGCAGATGGGCACGATTAAAGGGATACCACCGCCTAAATTGTAACAAATCATTTACTTTCGAGATTTTTAATGATTCTTTACAACAATGTGGGCGATCGCCCCCTAGGGGAAGAGTTTCTTTTTTCAGATTTCTTTTGACGCGATCGCTAGATAGACAAATTTTAGCTTTAGATGCAATTGAGTAGGAAATGGCTTCGCGAGGAGAACTTTTGTATTTTTGTTTTATTGAAGTACAAAACTAACAAGAACTAAAACTGATTTTTCAAAAACAAGTTACCTTCTCAACTATGTCTGTTATGTCTGTAACTACTACTCGAACATTGCCGATCAAATTCTGGCTCGGCCTGAAGGAGTGGTACCCAAGGATGCCCCTGATCGCGACCTCTTTGCCTTGCTGTCCGACTTCTATCTCAATCCACAAGGAGCAGAACGCCCACTGGCAGCAGTCTAAACCTCTCCCAGAATACTCCACGGAACCCCTTGGCTGGAGTGAGTATGAATCCTAGCCGAACCCCGCTATGCTATGGCAGAGTTAGAAGAGGGAGACATTCCGGCGCAACTCAATGACTACGAAGACTTAAAGCGCCTCTGCCTGCAAATTAGGCGCGATCGCAACCCCAGTGTCATTCTTTGGATTGGCACCTGCACGACTGAAATCATCAAAATGGATTTAGAGGGACTCGCCCCCAAACTAGAAGCCAAATCGGCATTCCCATTGTCGTTGCCCCTGCCAACGGTCTCGACTACGCCTTTACCCAAGGAGAAGATACGATGCCAGCAGCCATGGCTGCCCGCCTACAGCAGTGAGTGATCCAGAAGAACGCAACCCCATCCAACGGCATCCCCTACCTACAATTATTGAAAAACCCGATAACTACAATTAGCTTCAGCGGATTAAGGCGCTCCAACCCGACCTTGTGATTACTGGCATGGCTCATGCCAATCCCCTCGAAGCCCGTGGCATCAGCACTAAGTGGTCGGGGGAGTTCACGTTTGCCCAAATCCAT
>NZ_CALGOG010000102.1:0-16110 GCF_937958135.1 uncultured Thermosynechococcus sp.
CCACGATCGCCCGCCGCCTTGGTATTGAGAAATTTGACCTTGGTGGCTCCCATGTAGATGAGGTTAGTGTCCAGGTGCAGCAGGGGGAACCCAAACAGGTGAAGGCCTCGCAGCGATCGGGCATCACGGTGCGGGTATGGAACGCCACAGGTCGCCTAGGGGTAGCCAGCACCACCCAACTGGACGATCGCGGTCTGGAAACAGCCTTAGAAATGGCAAAAGAGGCCAGTGCCTTTGGGGTCACCGAGGACATTCCCGACTTCAGCCCCTTGGCCACAGCGCCCCTTGGTGAAAGCAGCGTAACAACCACTGAGGTGCCCCTTGCCCCGGCCAAAACCCTCTTGGATCAACTCATTGCGGCGGAGCGAGACCTCTTGGGACGCCACCCAGCGATCGCCAGTGTACCCTACAATGGCCTCAGTCAGCGGCGGCTAGAACGGTTTTATCTCAACAGTGACGGTGCCCATCGCCAGCAAACCACCACCACGACTACCCTCTATCTCTACAGCAAAACCGATGAAGCCGGTCGCAAACCCCGCAGTGCCGGTGCGATTCGCATGAGTCCAGACCTTGAGCATCTGGATATTGCCGGCTGCATTGATGAAGTGGCCGACAAAACCATCCGCCACTTGGCCTACGAACCCATTGCCTCCGGTCAGTATCCGGTTCTTTTTTCACCCTCGGCGTTCCTCAGCTTGCTGAATGCCTTTAGCAATCTTTTCAATGCCCAAAACATTTTGGATCGCCAGAGTCTTTCTACCCCAGAGGATCTTGGACAGGCGATCGCCAGCCCCCTGTTGAGTGTCTATGACGATGCCCGCCATCCCGAAAATGTGGGTCAGCCCCTCTTTGATGGCGAAGGTACTCCCACCCGCCGCACCCCTTTGATTGAGCAGGGGATTCTTACGGGTCTTTACCACAGTGCGGGCACCGCCCGCCGCTTTCAAACCCAGCCCACAGGGCACGCCAACTTGGGGGCAAAAGTCACCGTTAGCGGTCACTTCTACGATGTGCCGGCGGGGCAGGGGGGCGATCGCGCCGATGGTCTGGTCTGGATTGATGAACTCCACGCCCTGCACGCCGGTGTCAAAGCCCTTCAAGGCTCCTTTTCCCTACCCTTTGACGGTTGGCTATTGCGTAACGGCGAAGCCATCAGCATTGAAGCCGCCACCGTGGCCGGCGACATTCGCAGCCTATTGAAAAACATCCTCCATCTGGGCGCCGAAGTGGAAGTTACCCCCTACGGTTGTTGTCCGCCGGTGTGGGTGAGTTCCCTTGCCATTACGGGTGAATAGCTAGACCTGCATCAAGTCGAGGCTACGGGAAGTGCCCAAGCGCGTAGCGCCTGCATCAATGAGTGCAAGGGCCTGTTCACGGGTACGAATCCCCCCAGAGGCCTTAATCCCCACGCGATCGCGACTCAGGCGCTTGAGAAGACGCACATCCGCAACCGTTGCGCCCCCACGCCAACCCGTACTGGTTTTCAAAAACGCCACCCCCGCATCTAAGCAAATATCCACGGCAAGTTTTTTTTCTTCCTCCGTCAGCACTGTGGTCTCCAAAATTGCCTTAACGGTGACCCCTGTTTCCCCACAGATTTGGGCAATATCGCGATAGACGGCCTCTGTGTTTCCCTCTTTCAACCAACCCAAGTTAATGACCACATCTAACTCAGTAGCGCCGCTCTCCACTGCCTCCTGCGCCTCATAGAGTTTTGTGGTACTGGTGTGGGCACCACTGGGAAAGCCAATAACAGTACACACCTTTACGGGTGTGCGATGCAGAAGCTGCACTGCCGTCTTTACCCACACGGGCATGATGCAGACAGCGGCAAACTTCCACTGTTCAGCCTCTGCGCAGCAACGTTCAATATCGGCGGTGGTTGCCAAGGGGTCAAGCTGGGTATGATCAATATAGGGTGCAAGGTCAAACAAATCACGTTCCGTCATACGGATTTACCCCAAACAACCCTATTTTTAGTAACTAAATAATAGTAAAGACGGGGACGGAAAATGAGACCTAGGGAGATCGGTTCTCCCACCCCCTACTGAAAATTTATCCTTGCTAGATTAAAACTAGGCCATCACAGGCACAACGACCTGTTGGCGAGATAACCTTTTGGGAGGACACTCTATGGAGCCAACCATGAACCCTCAAAACCTTCAGGAAAGGGCTGACTCCCTCTGGAACTATCTGCAAAGCTTAGATGCAGAAGTGGTGGCTCGTCTGTCCCGTCCCGCATCCCCGGAAATGGCTATTGTGATGGAACGCCATATTGGTAACCTGCTGGGCTACTTGCCACCGGAGGGGTTCGAGGTTTCCATTACCACCAATCGGGAGCATCTAGGGCGTCTTTTGGCTTCCGCAATGATGAGCGGTTACTTCCTCCGCGGCGCCGAGCAACGCCTGGAATTCGAGCGATCGCTCCAGGCTGCCGCCCAAGGGGAAGACAGCAAATAGCCCATGCCAACACTTCAGGACAAGGGGGGCGGGGATGTCCTACCTGCCCTTCGCTTTGCGCTTTTGGAGTGGTATCAACAGCAGGGGCGAGACTTACCGTGGCGCCACACTCGTGATCCCTACGCCATCTGGGTCTCGGAAATTATGCTCCAGCAGACCCAAGTGGCCACCGTGATTCCCTACTACCGGCGTTGGCTAGCCACCTTTCCCGCGATCCCCGACTTAGCGGCTGCCGATTTGGAAGCCGTTCTCAAACGGTGGCAGGGCTTGGGCTACTACGCACGGGCGCGCCACTTGCACCGAGCCGCGCAGCAGATCATGGCCAATCATGGGGGTCAATTTCCCTGCACCTACGAGGCAGTGGTGGCCCTGCCGGGAATTGGTCGCAGTACTGCAGGGGCTATTCTCAGTGCTGCCTTTAATCAGCCACAGCCGATTCTCGATGGCAATGTCAAACGAGTGCTTACCCGTCTTTATGGCCTCACAGTCCCCCCCCAGCAGGCGGAAGCGCAACTGTGGCAGTGGTCGGAGCAACTGCTGTGTCGCCAATCTCCCCGCGATTTTAATCAAGCCCTCATGGATTTGGGGTCAACGATCTGTACACCCCGCCAACCCCTATGTCATGCTTGTCCTTGGCAACACTCCTGCGTTGCCCATCAGCAGCAGTTAACCGATAAGATTCCCCGCAAAATGAGCCGTTCCCCCCTTCCCCACAAAGAGATCGGTGTTGCCGTGATTTGGAATGCAGCAGGTCAGATTCTCATTGATCGCCGACCCCCGACGGGTCTATTGGGGGGATTATGGGAATTTCCGGGGGGTAAAATTGAACCCAATGAAACGGTTCAGGAGTGTATTCAGCGGGAAATTCGTGAAGAATTGGGCATCGAGATTAGCGTTGGTGAGCATTTGATTGACATTGACCATGCCTACACCCATTTTCGGGTGACACTCCATGTTCACTACTGCCGGCATGTTGCGGGAACCCCCCAGCCGTTGGCATGCGAGGCTATTCGCTGGGTCACCCCTGAAGAATTAGATCAGTTTCCCTTTCCCAAAGCCAATATCGCTATTATTCAGGCCATTCACAAACGGGGCAGACCCACTGCCTAGGCATTTTCAACAACCCCCTGCGCCGCCGCTTGATCCAAAAACCAAAGGGTATTGCCAGTAATCAGCCGCGCCGGATAGAGATGGGGATCGCCCGTGCCGGCAAAAATATGGCGCAGGGCGGTTTGTTTATTGGCACCGGTTACCAGAAAGAGAATTTGGCGGGCATGGTTAATCAGGGGTACGGTGAACGTGAGGCGGGGTTGGCCATCTTTGTTGCCCACAGTAATCAGGCGATCGCTCACTGTGAGAGCCGCGGTGTGGGGAAACAGGGAGGCCGTATGGCCATCGGGACCCATACCCAGCAAAATTAGATCAAAGCGGGGAAATTCCCCTTCGCGCAAGCCAAAGTGTTGGCGCAGGGTTTGCTCATAGCGATCGGCAGCAGTCTGAGGATCGGCATCCGCCGTCGGCATGGGGTGAATCTGAGTTTTAGGAATGGGCACGTGGTTCAGCCAAGCTTGGAAGGCCATCCCCGCATTGCTATCGGGGTGCTCAAGAGGCACATAGCGTTCATCCCCCCAAAAAATGTGCCACTGTAACCAAGGGGTATCGGCACAGACAAGGCTTTCATACAGCGGTCTAGGCGTATTCCCGCCGGCAAGGGCTAGGGTAAACTGCCCCCGTTGGGCGATCGCCCCAGTGGCCTGCTCAAGAAGAAACTGTTTTGCCGCCGCCGTCAGCGCAGCCAAATCCGCAAAAACACGTACATTGGGTGTTGGCATAGAAGCGTCATCCTAATTGGAGCGAATTACACCGTCAGTTGCTGTGCCCAGTCCAGGACCGGAAAAGGGATCAGCATTGCCGCGCCAGTTAAAACCACTAATGCGCAAAACAATTGCGGCTAACTGGCGATCCAAGTTATAGCGAAACATAACTCCATAGGTACGACGGCTGTATTCCACAATGATATTTGTATCGAAGGCTCTGCCTGTATCTACGTTAATTTGCAGTTGCGTGCCAACCCTCACTGGACCATAGATCTGTTGGAGGAAGCCTATATTGAGGACGCTAAAGTCACTAATGCGATCAAAGAGAAAGGGGGAAGATGGCTCACTTAATGTCTGGGTAAACCCCACATCAAAACTGGTGTAGTCAAACCAATTGCGGGAAAAATGCCCCACTTGACCCCGAAAACCTGCCCCTACAGTTAAGGCGGGTTGAGTCCTGCCATGGGTATAGTAACTCACCGCTCCCCCCAACTGACTATAGAACTCCAAAAAGGGTTGGACAGGACGGGGGCTATAGCGCAGACCTTGGGTTCGCGTAGGGGGTAGGGGCGTCCCCCGCCAAATGGGCATGACCCAGTTCAAGGTAACCCCTGCCTGAAGACGCCCAAGGCTTGGCTTAGGAGGTAGGGATGGATCATCACTGGCAGCCGTGATGTATTGACCTCCCAGAAGATAATTGAGTGCTAGGCCTTGAGTTAAGGGAATGCCTGTACCGCTAAACGTACCTCCAAAGCTACTAGTAATTTCCTGCTCCCCAAGGGAACGATTAAAAACACGCGGGCGATAAATGGCAGAAACCGTCAGCACATTGCGGGCATCAATATTGTGGAACAGATCTACCCCTGCCCGTGAACTGCTCGGCCAGTCATTGGGGTTCAGCGTATTCAAAAAGCCATAACCGCGTACTCGTGTTTGGCGGGTGAACCGATGTCCTAGCTCAATTGCTGCCCCATAGCTCTTGGCATCGAAAATATCAAAGTCACTATTAACGATGCGTTCTAAGTAGATTGATGGCAGGAAGGTGATCTGAGTATTGGGAGTATTGATCGCTCTGTACCGATAGGCCAGAAATACTCCACCGCGATCGCGCTCGTCGTAGCCAAATTCAAAGGGCAGAATTTCATAGGGGCGACCCACCACAAAGCGGCGCAGGACTATAGGCAAAGCCACCCGTTGATCAAACACAACCCTACCCCGTCGCACCCTCAGGAGAGTTTCATCGGCATTGAGGGGTTCAGCTGTGGCTTCCTGTGCCCGTGCTTCGAGTTCCGGCGGACTAAAGGGATCATTGGTAATCCGTAGATTGGTGGCAAACCAGCGGCGGCCATCAAATTCTAGGCGATCGGCTTCAAATCGCAATCGATCAAAGGTTTCCGTTACTTCTGCTTGGGGCTCTGCCTCCTGTGCATCAAAGCCGGGAAGGGTACCCATGGAGGGGGGATCAGGAGAGGCCGTTAGCCTCAGATCTGGATCTACCCTAGCCGTATTGACTACACCGCGAGCATTCGTGAGGGCACCTCGGTCCAGTTTGAGATTGTATTCCAAGCGATCGCCCTGCAGTACTTGATCGCCCCGCGTAATCGTCACATTGCCTTCGGCCACAAGAATTTGAGCCTCAATATCGGTTTGAATGCGATCAGCGGTTAGTTCGGCTTCCTTGAATCGGAGGAAGACATTGCCAATGGCATTAAACAACCGCCGCATCAGGTCAAATTCTTGGCGATCGGCCGTCACCTCCAAGGGCTGGTCACGGACAACAGGAGTTTCGGCATTTGCCTCCCCAAGGCGGCGGGGGGCTGCCTCAGCGCGGATCGGCGTTGTACTGCTTAAATCAGGGGTTACCGTTGTTCCGAGTAAATCCGCTTGGGATGGGCTGATGACCTCAGTAATTTCTGTGGGTTGTGTAGGGGGGGGCAGACTAGCAGCAAGGGGTAAGAACAACAACGGCCACACTTCCTCACGACCACTGCCTAGTTACGTTACCCGATGCCCGCCCCCTTTGACCAGGATTACTCAAAATCCTTGCGCTTGGGGTTACGAGCCGGATCACCCGAAAGGAACCCGAAAACAAAAAGTAGCACAAAGAAAGTCACAACGATATAAACGGTAATTTTGAGTGTTTCCATGATGTTGTCGTTTTTCGTAGCGTCAATTTCTAATCATACGAGATGAGGGACTTCCTCGCATCCCCTAGAAGACTTGGCTTTTTGTGGCATCCGAGAGGGTGGGAATTTCGGCATAGATGCCGCGCACAGACTGCACCACCGCATAAATGACGCCAATTACCGTGGCGATAAAGACAAAGTTAAAGAGTACTTTAATCAGTAGATCAAAACTGGCAACGCGAACGAGAAGCTGCACCAGCAGTTGGACAATAAACAGCACAATCCCCATCAACAGGGCCTGCATCGTGTTGTAGCGAATAAAAAGGCTAACGCGGCTGTTGCGCACCACCAGCAGGTACAGCAGCATAAAAACCAGTAGCCCTGCAAAGGGAATTGAATAGATCAAGGCAACGGGCAGTACCACCAGCACCAGTGCTTGCAGTGGCGGAAACAGCTCAAATAAAAAGCCGCCAAAGGGCATGACGTAAAAAAGCGGTAGCAAATACGCTAAGCTGGCAAAAATTCGATCTGGGACGGTGGTGGTGCCACGCCAAGTCATAAGCTTCTCCTTAAAGTGTTGGTGCTTATCGACTCATCACCTTGAACAGAAGTTCAGGAGAAATCATATTGCACTCAATTACTTTACCAATCAACGGGGGTCCCACCCGTGAGGCAATGATTGATTGCAGATCGGGGCTGTTTTTAACTGAGAGTATCACTGCACCCAAGATCGAGTTAGGATCCGGGGCTAAATTGCTGGCATTGGTAGGGAGCATTTTGATTAACTGTGCAATATCCGTACAACTGGCTCCCGATATATATTGGGCGAGGGAGTTACTCATCTGCTCTATCGTACTTTTCATCATTTCTGGCGGCAAAGGGCTGGCGGCTTGGGCACGCACAGGCTGAGTGATTCCCAGTGCCATGAGGGCACCCACAAGGAGAGAGAAGCGGCTGATAGATAGACCACTGCCCACGGCCCACTTGGGCGAATGTTTAGGGCATGCTTGCGCGATTTGCCACATAGGAAACCTCAATATTTTTTGTTTTATGTCACTAGTGCAGGCAAACTAGTTGGCACGCTCCTCAATCACCCGATCAATCAGGCCGTAGTTTTTCGCCTCTTCGGCGGACATGAAGAAGTCGCGATCCATATCCCGCTCAATTTTTTCGAGGGGCTGGCCGGTATGGTAGGCGTATAGCTCATTGAGTTGCCGCCGCACCCGCAAAATTTCACGCGCTTCGATTTCAATGTCCGTTGCTTGGCCACGGGTACCACCAGAGGGCTGGTGAATCATGATGCGGGAGTGGGGCAGTGCCAACCGTTTGCCCTTGGTACCGGCTGCAAGGAGGAAAGACCCCATCGAGGCAGCCAGACCCACACAAATGGTGACGACATCGGATTTAATATGTTGCATCGTGTCATAAATCGCCATGCCCGCTGTGACGGAGCCACCGGGGGAGTTGATGTAGAGCATGATGTCTTTGCCCGGATCTTCGGAGTCAAGGTAGAGCATCACCGCCACAATTTGGTTGGCAATCTCATCATCCACTTCCTTACCAAGGAAAATAATCCGCTCGCGATAGAGGCGGTTGTAGATGTCAATCCACTGAGTGTAGGGTTCACCGGGCATCCGGTAGGGAACTTTGGGTACGCCGATGGGCATAGAATCCTTCCACGCTGAGCTATTCAGGCC
This sequence comes from uncultured Thermosynechococcus sp., assembly GCF_937958135.1. NCBI lineage: Bacteria > Bacillati > Cyanobacteriota > Cyanophyceae > Acaryochloridales > Thermosynechococcaceae > Thermosynechococcus > uncultured Thermosynechococcus sp. The sequence goes on from NZ_CALGOG010000102.1 coordinate 8,101, forward strand.
GCAACCTGAGGGATGGAGGCGGCTTTCCTTCCTGATTTTAACTTATTCCTAGGGCTTTCGCCCTAAACTTGGCAGAGGCAGAGGGCAAACCACTGCTGAGGGTCGGTAAAGGCATTGACCCACTGAAATCCAGTATCGGTTAGTGCTTGCTTGAGGGCAGTAAGGTCAAACTTGCGGGAAATTTCCGTAAGAATCGGTTCGCCCGCCGTAAAAGTGCACTGAAAATCAAGGGCGGCCAAGACTACGGTTTGGCTTTGTTGTGAATCCAGATACATCTCAATTTGCTGGGCAACAGGGTTATAAATGGCGCGATGGGCAAAGGCTGCGGGCTGAAAATTGCCTTGAAATCGCCAGTTGAGGTGATGGAGGATATTGCGGTTGAAAGCAGCCGTCACTCCTTGGGCATCGTTGTAAGCAGGGAGCAAAATGCTGGTGTCTTTGATCAGATCCACGCCCAATAGGAAATAGTCTCCAATCCTGAGAACTCGATGAATCTGTTGAAAAAGGCGCTGGCATTCGTTGGGAGACAGGTTACCAATGGTGCTACCGAGAAAGCAGAGTAAGCGGCGGGGAGCCAAGGGGAGCGGTAGGTGCTCTAAGCCCACTTGATAGGTGCCGACCAGGCCATGAATCCTGAGCTGGGGATAGTCGGCAAGAAGGGCAATGGCGCTGCTTTTCAGGATCGAACCACTGACATCAATGGGATGATAGTAAAGCTGGGGTTGCACCTCGGCATAGGCCGATAGAAGGAGGCGAATTTTGCGATCGCTGCCACTGCCTAGCTCCACCAGTTCACAGGGACCCGTAAGTTGGGCGATCGCCCCGGCGGCGGTCTCTAAAATGCCCAACTCTGTGCGGGTGGGGTAGTATTCCGGCAGCTCACAGATTTGCTCAAAGAGGCGAGATCCCGCAGCGTCGTAGAAGTAGTAGGAGGGAAGAGACTTGGGGTGCTGAGTCAAACCTCGGATGACATCTTGGCCGTCCCGTTCTGTGGTGAGGCTAGGTAAGTAGCTCAGGTGCAGGCGATCGCTCACGGAGAAAGCGGCTCCAGAATGTGCAGACCTTAGGATATTTTAGCCTTTAGCCGCTCCTCCAAACGCCGTCCCCACCATGCGATGGGCAAACTCATAAGCAGGTAAAGAATTAAGGCGAGGGCATAGAGGGGAAAGGGATTGCTACTGTGGCGAATTACCCATACCCGCATCACGGAAGTTAAATCCACCCCAGCAATTACACTGACAATGGCCGAATCCTTGAGCATGTAGATAAAGTCATTGACCAAGGGTGGGATCACAATTTGGATGGCTTGGGGCAAGATAATGCGCACAAACCCCTGCTGTTGGCTCATCCCCAGAGAGAGGGCAGCTTCCTGTTGACCCACATCCACCGCCTGCAACCCGGCACGAAAGACCTCTGCTTCATAGGCGCCATAGTTGAGTGCCAGGGCTGTCACTCCCGCTGTCCAAGCATTTACCCAAGTGGCAAGGTTCATCTGGCCTAAGACTGCACCGACACCATAGTAAAGGAGCAGCAGTTGGGTAATCATAGGCGTATTTCGCATTAGCTCAATAAAACCTAGGGCTGGCCAGCGCAGAAACAAAAATGGCGAGGTGGTCATAGCGGCCAAGACAATGCCTAGGAGCATCGCTAAGGGAAAAGAAATACCACAGTAAATCAAGGTGTTCAGTGCGCCTTGCAGAAAGGCCGGCAGGGCCGCTTGGATCAGTTCCATCGAAAACCTGCGGTTGTGCCTACAGCTTTAAGCCATGTTTGATATTAAATCCTTGTGTTGTTGATCGCGAAGAGTTAATTGGCGTTTGCTGGAAAATAGACTTTGATCTAGCAAAATACAAAGCAGCATTGAAATACTCTATTCATTCTAGGCAAACCCAGACAAAACCCTCTCAATCGGGCGATTGGACTATGAGAAGATAAGCATTTTTAGATAAAACTCTATGGATTAACCCATTTGTATTGGCTGGCTTTGGGCTAAAGGGAGCATCACCAGCCTAAAATTAGGTTTGATAATATGAGAAAGTAGAAAAGATTATCAATCATTATATTGTCAAAAGAAACCCCTGACCCTATGCTTGTTTTAGAGATAGAAAGACGGTGATTAACGTCACGATAACAATCGGCTATCCCGTCGTTATTTTCTGTGGCGATCGCTCTGATTGCAACTCTAGCTTTTGTACTGCTTACCCTTATTCTAATTAGGAGAGCTTACTCATGCCAATTGCTGTGGGAATGATTGAAACGCGCGGATTTCCCGCCGTTGTCGAAGCCGCAGACGCAATGGTAAAAGCCGCTCGGGTCACCCTAGTGGGCTACGAAAAAATTGGCAGTGGTCGGGTCACCGTGATTGTGCGGGGTGATGTCTCCGAAGTGCAAGCCTCAGTGGCTGCCGGCGTTGATTCTGCCAAACGTGTCAATGGCGGGGAGGTGCTTTCTACGCACATCATTGCTCGCCCCCACGAAAACCTGGAGTACGTATTGCCCATTCGCTATACCGAGGCAGTGGAGCAATTCCGAAACTAAGGGGTTGGGCAGTTTGGTGGAGTTTTCAGTTGCATCGCTTATCGATCCTCTAGTCCTTTTGTTTGACGTTTAGGAGTTATTACAATGGCAATTGCCGTCGGTATGATTGAAACCCTCGGTTTCCCTGCAGTGGTGGAAGCCGCAGACGCAATGGTGAAAGCTGCTCGCGTTACCCTAGTGGGGTACGAAAAAATCGGCAGTGGTCGAGTTACCGTAATTGTGCGGGGTGATGTTTCTGAAGTACAGGCTTCTGTTGCGGCGGGTGTAGAAAATGTGAAGCGCGTCAATGGGGGTCAAGTGCTCTCTACCCACATTATTGCTCGCCCCCACGAAAACCTGGAGTACGTGCTCCCCATTCGCTACACCGAAGCAGTGGAGCAATTCCGCGAAAGCGTTAGTGGTATTCGCCCGATGGGTCGCCCGTAGTGAAAATCGCGCGAGTGTGCGGCACCGTTACCAGTACTCAAAAAGAAGACACCCTAACGGGAGTCAAGTTTCTCATCTTGCAATATTTGGGTGAGGACGGCGAATTTTTACCCGACTACGAAGTGGCTGCGGATACCGTTGGTGCAGGACAGGATGAGTGGGTATTGGTAAGCCGAGGCAGTGCCGCCCGCTGTATTATCAATGGCACTGACAAACCCATTGACGCAGCCGTGGTTGCCATTATTGACACCGTAAGTCGGGATAATTATTTGCTCTACAGCAAGCGTACCCAGTATTAGCATTGGAGACTTCTCCCTATGGCGGTTCAAGCCTATGCGGCACCTCCAACGCCGTGGTCTAGGGATTTAGCGGAGCCAGAGATTGCCCCCACGGCCTATGTCCATTCCTTTAGTAACCTCATCGGCGATGTTCGCATTAAGGATTATGTCCACATCGCACCGGGTACTTCCATTCGTGCCGATGAAGGAACGCCCTTCCACATTGGTTCCCGCACCAACATTCAAGATGGCGTTGTCATCCATGGCCTCCAGCAGGGGCGGGTGATTGGTGATGATGGTCAAGAGTATTCTGTTTGGATCGGTGACAATGCCTCGATTACCCACATGGCCTTGATCCATGGCCCTGCCTACATTGGGGATGGCTGTTTTATTGGCTTTCGTTCAACGGTCTTTAATGCACGGGTTGGTGCGGGCTGCGTGGTGATGATGCATGTCCTTATCCAAGATGTGGAGATTCCACCGGGAAAATATGTACCTTCGGGAATGGTGATCACGACCCAGCAGCAAGCTGATCGCCTGCCCAATGTGGAAGAGTCCGATATTCACTTTGCCCAGCACGTGGTTGGTATCAATGAAGCGCTGCTATCGGGGTACCACTGTGCTGAGAATATTGCCTGCATTGCCCCGATTCGGAATGAACTCCAGCGTCAAGAAGACCCGCCCATCCTACATGTTGAAACGCTCACCGGGGAAAAGAACACTATGACCGCAGATTATGGGACTTATGTCCGCCAATTGTTGCAGCAGGGATACCAAATCAGTTTGGAATATGCCGATTCACGGCGGTATCGCACTAGCTCTTGGCGAAGTTGCCCAATGCTGACGGGACGGCAGGAGTCGCAAGTGATGGCGGCGATCGCCCAGCTATTAAAGGAACATGAAGGCGAGTATGTGCGCCTGATTGGCGTCGATCCCAAAGCCAAGCGCCGCGTTTTTGAGGAAATTATTCAACGCCCCGGTCAAGCTGCGGCGGTGAGTGTCAGTAGCGATCGCCCCAGTACGCCGAGGAGTGCAGCCCCAGGGAGTTCCCTCGATTCCTCGGTGGTGGCTCAGGTGCGGCAGTTACTTCAGCAGGGGTACCAAATCGGCACAGAGCACGCCGATGCCCGCCGCTATCGCACCAGTTCTTGGACCAGTTGTGCCCCGATTCAGTCTAGGCAGGAACCCGAAGTGCTGGCGGCCCTTGAAGCCTGCCTCCAAGAACACGCTGGAGAATATGTGCGCTTGATTGGTATTGATCAAAAGCAAAAGCGGCGCGTCCTTGAACAAATTATTCAGCGCCCCGATGGCGCGGTGGCGATCGCCACAAAAGCCCCCACTTCGGCGGCTGCTAGCCATGTTTCAGCCAGTGCTGGCAACAATGAAACCGTTCTCAGCGCCGATCTGGTGAACCAAATTCAAGACCTATTGCGCCAAGGCTGCCAAGTTACCACCGAGTATGCCGACCAGCGTCGCTTCCGTACCAGTTCTTGGCAAAGCGGCATCAAAATTACCTCTGCCCAACAAATCAATGACCTCGGTGCCTTCCTTGCGGAGCACCAGCGAGACTATGTTCGCCTCGTGGGTGTCAATCCTAAAACCAAGCAGCGGGTACTGGAAACCATTATTCACCGTCCCAATGGCAAAGCCACGAGTAATGGCAGTAGTACCCATGGTCAAGGATTTGCATCACGCTCAACTGCCTCCAGTCAAGGGAGCCTTAGCGGCCACCGTCTGAGTCAAGAGGTCGTCGAACAAGTACGACAACTATTGCAACAGGGCTACACCCTCGCCCTAGAACACGTGGATGCCCGCCGCTATCGCACCAATTCATGGTACAGTGGCCCCCGCATTGAGGCCAAAAATCTCAATGAAGCCTTGGCTGTCATTCAGGCTTACCTGCAAGAGTACAGTGGCGAGTACGTACGGCTGATTGGCATTAACCCAGCCGGTAAGCAGCGGGTGGCCGAAATCCTGCTCCAACAGGCCCCTAAGTAGCCCTCCCTGTGAGGTGCTCCAATGCCCCTGCCGCCCTTAGCCCTGCCTCCTTCACCGGCAGTTCGCATTGTCGGTGACGTGGTAATAGATCCCCAAGCTGTTTTGGCACCCGGCGTGCTACTTTGGGCAGAACCAGGGGCTTCAATTCGGATTGCGGCAGGTGTCTGCATTGGTATGGGCAGTGTGATTCATGCCCACGGCGGTACGATTGAAGTGGGTGAAGGGGTCAACATTGGTGCGGGAGTACTGCTGATTGGGGCAGTCACGGTAGAACCCCATGCCTGCATTGGCACCAGTACGACTGTGGTACAAACGACTATTCCTGCGGGTGCAGTTGTGGCTGCGGGATCCCTGCTCGGTGATAGGAGTCGCCGTTGGCAGCCCCCCACCGAAACCACTCCCCCACAAGATGATCCTTGGCAAGAGCCGCCAACAACCGCCGATCCGTCAGGGAATTCCCCGCAAGATCAGCAAGACTCCGCAACCTCTCCGTCCGATGCGCAGGCAAGTCCACCAATGGCTCCAGCCGACACAACAAGTCCGACGCCGCCTAAGACCACGGTCGTTTATGGCCAAGCCTATGTTAGTCAGATGTTTGCCAAGATGTTTCAAAGGGCACCAATCCAGCCCCCTAGAGATAACTTAGGAAGCGGTTAGTAAGGCGATAGTTTCCACATGGGCTGTTTGCGGAAACATATCGAGGGGCTGAATTTTGGTCAGTTGATAGGCACCGCTGTGGCAGAGGTGGGCGAGATCCCGGGCTAAGGTGGCGGGATGACAACTCACATAGAGAATACGCGGCGGACGGTTGCGGAGGATGGCCTCAAGAACGGCGCGATCGCACCCCTTGCGCGGTGGATCGAGAATCAGCACATCAATGGGCTGATCGAACTGGGGGAGCCACGTTTCTGCCTTGGCACAGAGGAATTGGGCGTTATGGATGCCGTTGTGGTGGGCGTTGGCGATCGCCTGTTGAACTGAGGCAGAATGCACTTCCACACCAATCACTTCAGCCACAGAGGCCGCAAGGGGTAGGCTCAGCGTTCCCACGCCACAGTAGAGATCTACCAGTCGTTCACGACCGGTAGGGGCAATCCACGCGCGCAGCGTTGTCACCAGTTGCTCGGCTTGTGCTGTATTCACCTGGAAGAATGTGGTTGAAGCAATCTGAAACCTCACGCCTGCTAGCTCTTCCCAAAGGTAGGGTCGCCCAGCTAGTACCTCGGTCTTGTCGCCAAAGATGCAATTTCCCACTTGATCGTTGAAGTTGACACAGACCCCCACCACCCCCTGAAACTGGTCTAACCAAGTTTCTGCCTGTGTTTGCAAGCCGGCGGGCAATGCCCCAGCAAGAACAAGGGTAATGAGCTGCTCCCCGGTGCGCTGACCAATGCGCAAACTCAGGTGGCGAAACCCCGCTTCATGGGTGTGCTCGTTATAAATTGGCCAAGGTTGTAGCGCCTGCTTCAGGCCGGCCAGTAGGGGATTGAGGCGCGGATCTTGCACCGGACATTGATTTAGATTGACTAGGCGATGGGAACCTCTTTGGTAATAACCCGCAATTACCCGACCAGGGCGCCGACCGAGGGGATAGGTGACTTTATTGCGATAACCAAAGGGGCTAGGGGCTGCCAAAATCGGCAAGAAGGTTTGTGGTTGCAGATGACCAATGCGGGCGATCGCCTCCTTAACCAGCTGTTCCTTGGCTGCCAATTGAGAGGCGTAAGCGACACACTGCCACTGACAGCCGCCACACTTATCGGCCACAATACAACTTGGACGTACCCGCTGTTCCGAGGGCTGCACCACCTCCAAGACTTTGCCGTGGGCATATTGCCGCTTGACATGGGTCAGTCGCACCCGCAGGCGATCGCCCGGAACCGTATCTGCCACGAAGACCACGCGATCCTGCCAGCGTCCCACTCCCTCCCCTGTGTGGTTTAAGGAGTCAATGGTTAACTCAATGGTGGCGCCCTGCTGCCAAACGCTCATTAATTTACTTTACGTCTAAAATCGGTGACACGCTCCCGACCCTCCCACTATGCCCTGCGGGCGGGCTGCGCCAACGCGTAGAGGGCAGGCTTCTCCAGTCTTTCAACCTTCGCATTTTATAGCGAGCCGCTGCCCCAAGCCCACTTTTTTGATCAATTTTGATCAATCCAGATTGCAGAGTTCACGTCCGAATCACTCTTTCGGCACTCGGTTCCGGCAAATTGCCCAATGCTGGGACGTACCAGAGCTATCCCGTCATCAGCAAAACTTTTGCTGAGCAGCAAAATCCCCCTGACTTGGGCTTCCCACCGATAAGGCTAAAAGATCTTGACCACCTTGCAACACATCCAGGTCTGCGCCTTGGACATCCACCTTGAGCACCTCTACAAAGCCCCTCAGTTTGGGCAAATGCATCTAGTGTTGTGGTTTCCACTTAACGGTTGCTGCAACACTTAAGCCGCGGTTGAATCCTTGAAACCGTGATGTATAGCTCAAATTCGGTTCATACAAAGACCTACAGTGACCTGGATTGGTAATGTACAGGGTTGATTCACCCACCTGTTTCCCAAGAGCAAGTTGTTAATGAGTCCCATGGCAGAGGAATGTTTCTAAGTGACTAAGTGTGCTGTCCTTGGGAAAATGCTGTACCGCTGCTGTGCGACGATAAGGATAAGCAGCCAAAACTTTGGAGAACTTCCCTCGCCCCATGATTGATGAACTCTTGGAACTCTCACCCAACTGGGGACTGGATACCCTGTTGTTGCTGGTGGTGTTGTTG
>NZ_CALGOG010000103.1:0-11036 GCF_937958135.1 uncultured Thermosynechococcus sp.
GGCTCTCTGGCAGAGAAGGGAGATAGGCTACTTGGTTGAACCACAACATCAGCAGGGGATTGGTTGAGGATGCTAGAAACATCGGAGCCGCCCTTGCTTTTGAGAACTTGACAGGCATTCGAGAGAGCCTAAACAAGAAACGCAGAAAGTGTCGGGTAATTTACAATTGAAAACCCAAAAAGTGTTCGCTACGCTCTTCGCTAGCTCAAAATCGGCAACAGGGAACAGGTGCAAAGTCTGTCCTGTGCAGCTGTGAGTAGACCCCAAAACTTGTCTCAACTCTCCACAACAGAGGAGTTCAGACCGCTATCAGACCGTTATGGTTGTCGACGCTTGGGCGAATACCTTCAGGCTGCTGGATTGGTGAGCGCTGCAGAACTGGAAAAGGCCCTACAGATCCAGAAGCAAAGTGGCCTCTGCTGGGGAGAAACCCTCGTCTAGCAAGGGCTGATCTGGCCTAGCACCACCCATTACTTCGCTCACATCTTTACGCGAGGCCAACAAAGCCCAACAAACTGAGTACTTTTCTCGGCAGAACTCTAGCTTTTTGAGCACTGTACCTGTTGCTTTGCATAGAAGCGGTTCTCAGCCTTCAAACCAGTACTTCCTCCAGCTTCTGCTTGGCCCAAAGGGAGGCATAGAGGCCCCTTTCATCCGCCAGCAGCTCGGCATGGGATCCCCTCTGCACGATCCGTCCTCCTTCCATGACCAGGATCTGATCGGCTTCTGTAACAGCCGTCAGGCGATGGGCAATGAAAAGGACCGTCTTCTGGGCAGTAGTGCGGCGGAGGTGGGAGAGAATCGATTGGGCTGTTTGGTTGTCAACGCTAGATAGAGAATCGTCCAAAATCAAAATGGGTGCATCCACCAGCAAGGCTCGCGCCAAGGCCACCCGCTGCCGCTGCCCACCCGAAAGAGTAATGCCGCGCTCCCCGACCAGCGTGTCGTAGCCCTTGGGAAAATTGAGGATCTCGGGGTGAATGTGGGCAGCTTTGGCCGCCAGCTCTACCTCCCAATCTTCTGCTTCTGGCTTGCCGTAGCGGATGTTGTCGCGGACGGTGGCGCTAAACAGAAAGCTCTCCTGGGGTACATAAGCAATGGCGCGGCGCAGGGAGACCAACTGCATCCGGGTGATGTCGATCCCATCCAAAAACAGTTGCCCCGGCTGAATTTCCAACAGACGGGGTAGGGCATTGGCCAAGGTGGATTTGCCGGCGCCAATGGGCCCCACCACGGCTACCATTTGCCCTGGCTCAATGCAAAACTCCAGGTGATCCAGGGTTGGCTGAGGGGATCCCGGAAATTGGAAACTGAGGCTGCGGGCTTCAATCCGTCCTTGCACCTGTTCTAGCGGCAGCGCCACAGCTGTCGGCGCATCTTGAATCGTGGGCTTAACCCTGAGCAGGGCATCGATCCGCTCCAGGCTCACTTGCCCCCGTTGGTAAGCCGTGATGGTAAAACCCAGCAAAGCGGTCGGAAACACCAGCCGCTCCACGTAGAGGGTAAGGGCAGAAAAGTCACCGATTGTCAGGACACCGGCAGCAATTTGTGGTCCCCCCACCGCCAACAGCAGCAACAAACTAAGGCTGACCAGAGCCACCAAAGAGGGAAACAACAGGTTACGGGTCAGGGCTAGGTGCAAGTTGGCCTGTAACAGCTGTTGGTTTTGCCGACGAAACGCCGCTTGTTCGTGGTGTTCTTGGCCATAGACCTTGATCAGGGTGATGCCGTTCATGTCCTCCTGAATCAGGTCACTCAGCTCTGCCAAGCGCTCTTGCACCTGCAGTTGCTCCTGCTGTAACCGGGCACTGCTGAGCTTCACCAACACCAGCATCACCGGAAACACCGACAGGGCCAGAGTACTGAGGCGAGGCTCGATCCAAAACATGGCCGGCAAGGTGGTGCCATAAGCAAAGAGGGTATTGGCCAAGCTGAGCAGAGCAAACCCCAGCAGGCGACGGATATTTTCTACATCGCTGGTTATCCGTGTGAGGATATCGCCTAGGGTCTGTTGGGCAAAGTAGGAAGGCTGCAACGTCAGCAAATGCTCAAAGATGGCTTGCTTGAGGTGAAACTCCACCTGGCGTCCTACCCCAAACATCCACACCCGCGAAGCGATGCGGATCCCCATCATCAGGCTGGAGACGACCAACACGGTGAGGGCATAGAGCAAAATCCGCCGCGGCTGCAAAGTTGCCAGGTTCTGGCTCAGGTCGTCAATCACCAGCTTGACGTACCAGGGTAAGAATACCCCTAGGCCGTTGACCAGCAGCAGGGATCCAATCCCCAGCGCCACTTGCCGCCAGTAGGGGCGCAGGTAATGAGCCAATTGCTGCAGATGGGATCCCGACTTGGCCACTCACTTGCTCCTTGTGTCCTTCCTCACTTTAGCGCCGGGCTGGATCCCCCTGGTAGGGATAGAGCGACTGATTTACTTACTATTGCTCCCCTCTTTTTGGGTCAAAGGAGTTCAAAGTCAGCCTAGGGTCGGGTCAGGGCCAGATCCTGAGTCAGGCGCAGCTCGATCACCTGATTGGGATCCACCACCACCACCTGTGGAGCGGTCACGTTGCCGATCACCGCACCGGCAGCCCCTGCCGCCAAGACTTCTTCGGTGGCAATGGCGTTATCTCCGGTCACCAAGCCAAGAATCGCTCCGGCTGCCGCACCGATGGCCGCATCCTGGAGAATCTTGCCAGAGGTGGTGTAGCGGGGATCCTTCACGTCATGAATCACATCGGATTGAGCGGCCAAGGGAAACAGCTGATTGTTGACGATCACACTTTCGGCCACAAAGCGGGTTCCCCCCGGAGCCGGTTCAAAGCGGCCATCCACCCGTGAGCCATAGGGCACCACAATCTCTCCTTGAGCGTTGCGGATGGGGTTGCTGACGATCAAAGAAAGGGGACGGGTTTCGTTGGGGGCGATGTAGAGACGCTCATTGAAGGTGCTGGTGGTTTGCATCAGGGTGCCCGCCGCCACGGTAGAAAGGCGCAGGTTAAAGCCCGCCTGGGGGGCAGAGTTGTAGGGGTTAAAGCTGCCCGGATTTTGCGCCACCAGGGATCCCCGATTAACCAGGGCTTGGTAGGTAAAGGCGGCCACCTCCGCTCGGGTTGCAGGGCGGTTGGGTTCCAGGAGCATCGGGTCAGGATAGTTGACAATCAAGCCCGCCCGATGGGCAGCGGCAATTTGGGACACGGCCCAGCCGGGAATGGCAGCAGCATCCCGGTAGCGGCTGAAGAGATCGCCCGGTTGTGCGGCCGGAATGGCCCCGGTGTTGCCAAGGGCGTTGGTAAGAATCACCAGAGACTCGGTGCGGGTCACCGGCTGCTCAGGGCGGTAGGTGCCATCGGGAAAACCGGCGATCAAATTATTGGCGGCGGCGGTGGAAATGGCATAGGCAGCCCAGTGGTTAGGGGGCACATCCCGAAAGCCGATGTAGGTACCACTGGTGTTGCTGAGGCGAAAGGCTGTATTGACAATGGTGGCAAATTGGGCGCGGGTCACCGGCTCGTTGGGGCGAAAGGTGCCATCCGGAAACCCGTTCAACACCCCCTGGGAGGAGAGTGCCTGAATGTAGCTCTGGGCCCAGTGGCCTGCGGTATCCCGGAAGGGGGCGGCCATGACCACCTGACAGTGAATGCCGAGCATAGCCCCAGACAGGGCTAACCCTGTCCAAGCTGCACGTGGGGTAAAAAGAGAGGAAAACATTGTTCATTCACCAGCTTCTTGTAATACTATTGCCTGGCTATTGCCTGGGTAAAGGCTACTCTTATTCTGGCAATTTCCTCAGTGAAGACAATGTCTCAAACCCTTATTCCACAGTAATTTGAGTCTTTCTAACCCAAGATTTGCAGCAAGACGCAACCTGATTATCTGCACAAGGAAAGCCACAAATCCCTAACTTGCCAGGTCAGGAAGCTCTTGCAAGTAACAACCGTTTCGGGGAATATCTCCCTAGGCAAATGGGTTCAATTGCGGCAACTTTTGAGAGAGAGTCGCTAAGGGGATCCCGGCCAAAACTTCCGCCGCAAAGGCATAGGTGAGCAGTTGTCGAGCTTGTGCTTGAGGAATGCCCCGGCTTTGCAGATAAAAGATCTCCTCGGTTTCCAATTGGCTGACCGTGGCCCCATGGGTACACTTGACGTTGTCGGCAAAGATCTCCAGCTGCGGTTGCGTATCTACCCGTGCCTTGGGGGAAAGCAGCAAATTGCGATTGGACTGGGCAGCATCCGTCAGCTGGGCCGCCTGACACACCAACACCCGACCCCGGAATACAGCATGGGCAGACCCATCCACGATGCACTTGTGCAGTTGGCGGCTGCTGCCATGGGGAACTTGGTGCACCAGACGGGAGTAGGTGTCGCTCTGCTGGGATCCACCCAAGAGGGTCAACCCCTTTAGGTCCGTATGGGCCTGGGATCCGATTTGGGTAATTTCTAGGTTGTGGCGAGAAAACTGGCATCCCCACTGCAGAGCCTGCTGCCGGTAGTGGCTATCGCGGCTCTGGCGAACAGCCGTTTTGCCGATCTGAAAGGCGGTGGATCCCTGTCTTTGCAGAATGATGTGATGCAAGTGAGCGTTGTCGGCTAGGTGGATCTCGGTCACCGCGTTGGTGAAGGGGATCCCCGACCCCAGCGACACATAATCTTCGATCAGGGTCAACCGGCTATGGGCTTCCAGGAACAACAGGCAACGGGGCTGGACCAAAATCGGCTGTGCCTCCGAGGCAAAACTGAGATACAGTAGCTGCAAGGGCGGCCCATCCTGCCAGCCTTTGGGCACTCGAATACAGGCCACATCCCCCAAGTGAGCCGTATTGAGAGTGGTAAAGACATCTTCGCTGGCAAGGGTTTGCAACTGAGCTGTCAACCAACTGGCATCCGCCTGTGACAGCGGCACCAGCAGCAGAGGTTGCGGCAGGGCACTCAAATTAGAAAGCTGCGGAGCAAAATAGCCATTGACAAAAACGGCACAACTGCCACGGCTTTCCGGCCAAACATAGGGTTCAACCTCAGCGGCACAGACAGAGGTGCTCAGCTCCCGGCCTAACCGAAAATCATGGGCCAGCAGGGGCGAGAGATCGCTGTATTTCCAGTCCTCCTCACGGGTGGTCGGGATCCCCAATTCCGCCAATTGGGCCCGCGCTTGGGCCCTGAGAGAAGAATAGGGATCCGGCAAATCCGGCAGTTGGGCAAGAATATGATCCAGAAACAGGCGGCCAGGGAGCGGTTTTTGCAGGTTGGTGCTCATCAGGTGCTCTCCAACTAGAGTGTCAGGGATGCCGCCGGATCCTGATCGCGAATCCAGTCGTAGCCTCGTTCTTCCAGCTCTAGAGCCAGAGTCTTATCTCCGCTGGTAACAATCCGTCCTGCTTCCATCACATGCACATAATCGGGCGTAACGTAATCCAGCAAGCGCTGGTAGTGGGTAATCAGCAAGATGGCATTGTCAGCCTTGGACAGAGAATTGATGCCATTGGCCACCGTCCGCAGGGCATCGATATCCAAACCCGAGTCCGTTTCATCCAAAATAGCCAGGATTGGCTCCAAGATAGCCATCTGCAAAATCTCATTACGCTTTTTCTCCCCGCCGGAAAATCCCTCATTCACCGACCGTTCCAGAAAGGCGGGATCCATCTTGACAATGCTCAATTTTTCTCGCACGAACTCATCAAAATCAAGAGCATCCAGTTGGGGCAAGCCTCGATGTTGTTGTCGAGCATTGTAGGCAGTGCGCAAAAAATCTACATTACTCACCCCTGGGATTTCAATCGGGTATTGAAAAGCTAGGAACACACCCTTGCGTGCCCGTTCCTCAGGCTCCATCTCCAGCAAATTCTCCCCCAGGTAGATCACCTGCCCACCTGTAACGGTGTAATCCGGATGGCCGGCCAGAATCTTGGAGAAGGTACTTTTTCCAGATCCATTCGGCCCCATGATGGCATGGATCTCACCGGAGCGAATTTCCAGATTCAACCCCCTGAGAATCGGGGTGCCATCAATTTCAGCAGTGAGATCTCGTACAGATAGAATTGGGGAACTGTTCTCACTAATCATAGTTGAACTCTCAGATTGATATTTGGAGTTGGGGGATGTTCCTGAGGGATTTTTTGAACCAAGGGATCCCCACCCGCTTCAGCTTTACCGAGATCCGCGACTGAGAAGATCGCGAATCTCCGTCAGCAACACTACCTCTGGTGGAGGGGGTGAAGGGATAGCAGGCACCTCTTCCTTTTTTCGCTGCATGGAGTTGAAAGCTTTCACCAGCAGAAAGATAGCAAAAGCGATGATTACAAAATCAAGTACTGCCTGCAAAAAGTTACCGTAGTTAATCGTCAGCGGTGCTTCAGGAGTACCACCAATTCTCCAGGCTAGGTCGCGGAAGTTCACCCCACCAATCAGCAAACCTAAAACTGGGGTAAACAGATCAACCACAAAAGAGGAGACTACCCTACCGAAAGCACCGCCAATAACAACTCCAATTGCCAAGTCTAGGACACTCCCTCGGTCAAGAAACGTCTTAAACTCCTGCCAAAAACCACCCATGGCCAGCTCCTCACCCTCAATCGCGGATGTAGCTCCTCAATTGTCTCACCTTTGTTTACAGGCTGATTTAGCTTCTCAAAGATGGGGGAACCTTCACCACCCACTCTCCATCCCTGGGAGAGCAGCCAAGAGCATTTGGCTAGCCCTGTAACTTTGGAGGCACGTTTCCACAGCAGCAAAGACTTTTCTCAACCTACGGATCCCTCTAGCTTCAAGCTAAGTAAGCGATCCGCCTCAACGGCAAACTCCATCGGCAACTGGTTAAACACATCCCTGCAAAAGCCACTGATGATCATGGAAACAGCATCCTCCAGACCAATCCCACGGGACTGGAAGTAGAACAGTTGCTCTTCGCCGATTTTAGAGGTCGAAGCTTCGTGCTCCACCTTGGCGCTGTTGTTTTGCACCTGAATGTAGGGGAAGGTGTTGGCACTGCACTGATCCCCAATCAGCATCGAATCACACTGGGAGAAGTTCCGCGCATTTTCTGCCTTTGGTCCTATTTTCACCAAGCCACGGTAGCTATTTTTAGAGTGTCCCGCCGAAATACCCTTGGAAATAATCCTGCTGCGGGTGTTACGACCAATGTGCACCATTTTGGTGCCAGTATCTGCTTGTTGGTAATTGTTGGTCAGGGCAACGGAATAAAACTCACCAACGGAGTTTTCCCCTACCAACACACAACTGGGATACTTCCAGGTAATAGCGGATCCCGTTTCTACTTGGGTCCAGGAAATCTTGGAGTTCACTCCCTGACAGAGGCCACGCTTGGTTACGAAGTTATAGATACCCCCTCTGCCGTTTTCATCACCGGCATACCAATTCTGCACAGTAGAGTACTTAATTTCAGCATTGTCCAAAGCAATCAATTCTACTACAGCAGCATGGAGCTGGTTGGTATCGAACATAGGGGCAGTACACCCCTCCAGGTAACTGACAGAGGAGCCCTCATCGGCAATGATTAAGGTACGCTCAAACTGGCCCGACTCACCATTGTTGATGCGGAAATAGGTAGACAATTCCATCGGACACTGGACCCCTTTGGGAATATATACAAAGGAGCCATCGCTAAATACCGCCGAGTTCAAAGCAGCAAAGTAGTTATCGGAAATCGGAACCACACTGCCCATGTATTTTTGCACCAGCTCGGGGTACTCCCTAATGGCTTCAGACATCGAGCAGAAAATCACCCCCACTTTGGCCAGTTTTTCCCGAAAGGTGGTGGCTACTGAAACACTATCAAAAATGGCATCCACTGCTACGTTGCTCAGCCGCTTTTGCTCCGACAAAGGGATCCCCAATTTCTCAAAGGTCTCCAGCAAAACCGGATCCACCTCATCCAAGCTCTTTTTCTTCTCCTTCAGCTTGGGAGCAGAGTAATAGACGATGTCTTGATAGTTGATGGGCGGATAGGTAACATTCGGCCAAGTGGGCTCGTTCATCTTTAACCACTGCCGGTAGGCGCGCAGGCGAAAGTCCAGCATAAAATCTGGCTCACCCTTTTTGGCCCAGATCAGCCGAATCACTTCCTCATTGAGCCCCTTACCAATCGAATCAGAGGCAATGTCGGTAACAAACCCGTACTTGTAAGGCTGATTAACCAGGGTGCGGACACTAGTAGACATGGATTTTGACTCTTAAAGGGCGACAGAGAAAGGTGCGACGAGGCTACACGGCAGATTAAAACAACAGGGTTGTTGTTTAACTCATCCTCAGGTTACTTTAGAAATGATCCTGTTGTCAAAGTAGGCAGGGCTGTCCTGAGGGTGGCAAGCCATTAGCTAGGGGGGAAGGTGAACAGCACGCACAAGACAACTCAGCAGACTTCCAGCAAGCAGGCTATCCTGATTTATCTGCGCAAAGCGGGCCATGCCAATGCCCAGATGCTGGCGGAACACCTGCAGATTTCTCCCCAGGCAATTCGACGCCACCTGAAAGATTTGGAGACCGAAGGGTTAATTGCTCACATCCCTCAGCAAAACGGACTGGGGCGCCCACAATACCTGTACCAACTCAGTCCACAGGGGGAAGAGCAGTTTCCTGACAGCTACGATGAGTTTGCCCTTGGTCTCCTCAAAACCTTGGCAGAAACGGTGGGATCCGAACAGATGGGATCCATTTTGCAGCAGCAGTGGCAGCGCAAGGCTCAGGAGTACCGCTCTCGAATAGGCTCGGGATCCCTGCGGGAACGAGTCGAGCGCCTGGTGGAGTTACGCCAGTCGGAAGGGTACATGGCCGAGTATTACCCTTGCTTGACTGAACAGTCAGAGCAATACATTTTAGTTGAGCACAACTGCGCCATTGCTCAGGTGGCGCAAACCTTTCCCAGTGTCTGTGGATATGAGTTGGAAATGTTTGCCCTGGCTCTACCTGATTGCCGCGTGGAGCGCATCAACTGGCAGGTGAAGGGTGAACATCAGTGTGGCTATCGAATTGCCAAGCCCTTTTTGGATCCAACTTAAGCTTGAGATACCCTGACCCGCCGCCACATCATCACCATTTCTAGGCAGCATAGGCAGAGCCCTGCCGAAATCTGGGTTGAGCTGGCATTTTTGGGGCAGGATTTAACCTTCTCTTGGGTGTAAGTCTGAGTCTTTTTCGGGTATAATCACGCCGTAGAGATTTTCGGTTCTCCCTCCTCATGTCGTTGCGTGCTGCTTACTTTGGCTACTTTACCTTCCCCTGGCAGAGTCCAGGGCAGGTGGGTGGCGCGTAAACGATAGCCAAAGTTTACCTAAGTCAGTCCCGAAGCCCTGAGCCTGGTGCCAGGGCTTTTTTGATGGTCTGATTCCTGCTCCATTCATCCATGCTCTTCATGAAGGACAAATCCATGCTCCCCAAAACCGACAACTGCAATATCCAAGAGGTGACACCTCTGGTCGCCCCTAGCCTGGTCAAGTCGGAGTTCCCCCTCACAGAAACGGCAGCCAAAGTCGTGCTCTCTACCCGGCAAGCCATCCGCGATATTATTCATGGACGGGATCCCCATCGCTTGGTGGTGATTGTCGGCCCCTGCTCCATTCATGATCCGGACGCAGCCCTGGAGTATGCCCATCGTCTCAAGCAGGTTGCGGATCAAACCCAGGAGCACCTGGTGATTGTGATGCGCACCTACTTCGAGAAACCCCGCACCACCGTGGGGTGGAAGGGCTTGATTAACGATCCCCACCTAGATGGCTCCTGCGATATTGCCACCGGCTTGAGACTGGCCCGTTCGATTCTGCTGCGGGTGAATGAGATTGGCCTGGCCTGTGCCACCGAGATGTTGGATCCAGTTACTCCTCAATACACCGCCGATTTGGTCAGTTGGGCAGCTATCGGCGCTAGAACGATTGAAAGCCAAACCCATCGGGAAATGGCTAGCGGCCTCTCTATGCCCGTCGGCTTCAAAAATGGTACGGATGGTCGCCTGCAGATTGCCCTGAATGCCATTCTTTCTGCCAGCCACCCCCACAGTTTTCTCGGGATCGGACAGGATGGCATGACTGCCCTGATTAAAACCACGGGCAACCCGGATCGGCACATCGTTTTGCGGGGGGGAGGGGGCAAAACCAACTACAGCCCGGAAGATGTAGCCCGTGCTGCTCTCCTGATGAAGGATCAAGGGATCCCGCGCTCCGTGATGGTGGACTGTTCTCACGACAACTCCCACAAAGACTACCGCAACCAGGGATCCGTCTGTCGGGAGGTGCTGCGGCAGTATCAAGCCGGTCAGCGGGCCTTAATGGGAGTGATGCTGGAGAGTAATCTCAACCCCGGCAAGCAAACCTGGTGTGAAGGGGCTCCCTTGAAACATGGCGTGTCTATTACCGATGGTTGTATCGGTTGGGCCGAAACCGAAGATCTGCTCCGGGAGATGGCAGCCACGGTGGCAGGGGGAAGTTTAGCCATGACAGCTTGAAGCAAAGTAGGCCGGCGACCACAGCACGCCTTTCCAGTAACGCTTTTGGATATCGGGCCGCTCACCAAGTGGCGAACAGCACCGATACCCAGTGGCTGGCGGAGGCGCCGGTGCATCCGCTGTAACAGGCGCTCAAAGACCTGGAGCAGGCCTACAGTGACTTCTTCGCCAAGCGGGCCAACTGCCCACGGCCCACGTTTCAAGAAGAAAGGCCGGTCCGACAGCTTCCGCTATCCCGATCCAAATCCAAAACAGAGCAAACTCGACCAAACCAACAGCCGTCTGTTCCTGCCCAAGCTCGGCTGGATACGCCACCGCAACAGCCGCGAGGTATTGGGTGTGGTGAAGAACGTCACCGTGCGCCAATCGTGTGGCAAGTGGTTTGTGAGCATCCAGACCGAGCGCGAGGTTGAGCCGCTCATTTTGCAAGGCGGCGCAGTCGGTATCAACATGGGTGTCAAACGGTTCGCAACACTCTCAGACGGCTCGTTTATCAAGCCGCTCCACAGCTTCAGGCAGCACGAAGCACGCTTGCACAGAGGGCAGCAGGCGATGAGCCGCAAAGTGAAGTTCACCAACAACTGGAG
>NZ_CALGOG010000104.1:0-17231 GCF_937958135.1 uncultured Thermosynechococcus sp.
CGAGGGTAGTATCCCCTAAGATGGGTAACTGCGGGCCGGTGACTGTTTTACTCTTGGGTGGGGCGGAGACAGCCGGAATCTCGGGTGCCGGTAACACCGTGACCATAAAGGCTTGGACTTGGCGGAGATCGCTGTGCTCTAGAGGATCATTGGGGAGGAGGCGGGCTTCCCCAACCATGACCGGATAATTGGCTAAGGGCGTGAGTGTACAGCGAAAAGACCATTTCCCCTCGCGGGCGATCGCCGGCACCGATTGCTCCTGCACCACATCGCGGGTGGCAGGATTGCGCAAACGAATCACCACCGTACCGGGAACTGCCACCGTGCCCTCTAAAACCAGCGTTTCATCGGCAAAGATCGTATAGGCACTTTGGGGCAACTCAATCAGCGTTGTGGGCAGCTCAGCAGGGGAGGGTGCTTGAGGTTGGGAGGGTTCGGCAGCTTTAACTGGCTGCTCTGGAACGGCTGGCAAGGTTTCTGGGGGCGGCAACTCCCACTCTTCGCTCTGGGCAAGGACATCAAGGGCGATCGCAAACCCCTCTGAATCCAGTACCCCCTGTTGTGCCACACGGCATTGAAATTCCCAACGCCCCGGCTGCAAATACGTAAAGGGCAAAATACCCATGAGTCCTGTGGAACTACTCCGATGGGTGCGGCGTTGATAGCGTTGCTTGGGCACGCCTTGGTCATCGTAAAGATGGGTAATTTGCACTTCCACAGAGGCTTCGGCAACAGGACAGCGCGCCATCAAGCGGTAACTGCCCTCCAAAACTTCCGCCGAGGGTGGCTCTAGGG
This sequence comes from uncultured Thermosynechococcus sp., assembly GCF_937958135.1. Lineage (NCBI taxonomy): Bacteria > Bacillati > Cyanobacteriota > Cyanophyceae > Acaryochloridales > Thermosynechococcaceae > Thermosynechococcus > uncultured Thermosynechococcus sp. The sequence goes on from NZ_CALGOG010000104.1 coordinate 796, forward strand.
GCAACCACGCGCGATCGCCCTCCTTTTGCAGTAAAAACTCCCATCTGCCCATAGTTCATTTTCACTCTGCCACTGCCTAGGATATTGCACAGAAGACGCTACATTATGCAATCTTCGATGCCAATTTAGACCGCCGGAAATGCCACTTGCACCAATGAAACATCATCACTGCCAAAGGCATGGGCCGCTGCATGGGTCTGCACTTGGGCCATTAATTGGGGCAATGAGGGCACGGAATCTTGGGTGTGGGCAGCCATGAGCAAGGCCCTAAAGGCTTCGAGTCCCCAAACTTTATTGTCGGTTGTTTCAAACTCGTAGATGCCGTCACTAAAGAGGTAGAGAACTGCCGGGCTAGGCACCGCAATCGTTGCTTCCGTGAAGGCCATGTCCGCAAACATGCCAATGGGAATTCCCGGTGTCTTCAGGAAGGTAGCTTGCCATTGGTCAGCCTCACGGGTGAGCAGGAGTGCCGGCGGGTGTCCCCCACTGGCATAGGTCAATTGCCGGGTTTGGCGATCGTACACGCCGTACCAAATCGTGAAATACTTTTCCTGCTGATCTGTCATTTGGAAGCCGCTGTTGAGGGCTTCGAGGACTTGGGCAGGGTGTAGATAATCAAAGCTGCCACTGGTTTGCTCCCGCGTTGTACTGCGCAGCAGGTTCAAGACAGAGACCGAAGGCAGCGCAGCGCCTAAGCCATGTCCTGAAACATCGAGAATGTGGAGCACTAGATAGCGATCGCCGACCCAAAAAAAGTCAAAGCAATCCCCACCTAACTGACTGGAGGGCAAGAAGTAGTAGTTAATCTTACAGGGAGCCTCTTGGGGTGCCGGCAAGAGCGATCGCACATAGGCAGCGGCTTCGTGGAGTTCAGCCTCTAGGAGTTGTTTTTGCTTGAGCAGGTCTTGGTTGAGTTGATAAAGACGCAAGCCTGCTTGAATGCGTGCCCGCAGTTCGTTAGGATCAATGGGCTTTGACAAAAATTCATCGGCACCGGCATCCAAGCCCTGAATGCGGTCTTCCACCTCCCCTTTGGCAGTGAGCAGGACAAAAAAACTGCGGGAGAGTTCCTGATCTTGCTTGATTTGACGGCAGACCTCTAGGCCGTCGAGTTCGGGCATCATCCAATCACAGATGATCAGGGCCGGTTTCTCGGCAGTGGCGATCGCAATCCCCTCGCGGCCATGACTTGCCACGGCGACCTCGTAGCCCAGATCTTTGAGGGTTTTCCGCAGCAAGAGGCGGGTGGTGGGATCATCATCAATAACCAGAATTTGATAGGGCCGGCGATCGCCACTCATAGCCTAATTCTTAAAATCTCCCCCTAGTGTATCCCAAGGGCCTTGGCTATTTTTGTATCCGCTTGGGATCAAGAGCATCCCGCAGGCCATCGCCGACAATGTTGAAACAGAGCACCGTGAGCACAATCAGTGTGGCCGGTGCCCAAACGAGCCACGGCTGCAAGACTAAGATTGAGGCATTCGTGGCCAAAGAGAGCATATTGCCCCAAGAGGGATCCGGCTGCTGAATCCCTAGACCAATGAGGCTCAGGACGGATTCCGCCACAATAAAGCTGGGAATGGAGAGGGTTGCGGCAATAATCACGTAGGTCGCTGTCTGGGGAATAATATGCCGCACAATAATGTAGAGCGATCGCCCCCCCATGAGCTGCGCTGCTTGCACAAAGGCCATCTCCTTGATACTGAGCACTTGACCGCGAATCACCCGAGCCAGCCCCGCCCAATTCACAAAAGCGGTAATAACGGTAATGAGCAGGAAGCGCTCACCACTCCTGAGTCCCGCAGGGAGAACCGCCGCCAGAGCCACCAGCAGATAGATTGTCGGCAGCGTCATCAATACCTCAACGCCCCGCATCAAGACTGCATCTAGCCAGCCGCCAAAGTAGCCAGAAATCGCCCCCACAAGGGTGCCAATGGGAAAGGCGATCGCCACCCCCACAAGGCCAATACTGAGGCTAATGCGGGCACCAAAGAGGAGCCGACTCAACTGATCGCGACCTTGGTCATCCGTTCCTAAAAGATTCAGGTAGCCCTTGCCCACCGTGCCAAAGAGATGGCGATCGCAAGGAAACCCCGCAAAAATCGTCCGTGGCTCGAGTTGGGGATTTGTGAGACTCCAGCGTGTCGGCAGGGGCAAGGTAATTTCCAAGAAGCGGTAGGCGCTGCCCTTGACAAAGAGGCGAATGGGTGAGGGTTCCTCCCAGTCAACGATAAGGGGTCGCTTGCCCGTCTCCAAACTGACAGGCCCCAAGCGGGTGGGATAGACATGGGGACCTATCCACCGACCCGCCGGGGTGCGCCAGTAAATGCGGGTGGGCGGTAACAGGGCACCGTCCACTTGAAAGGCATAGGGACTATAGGGCGCTACAAAGTCAGCGGCAATTGCCAGCAGGTACAGCGTCAGCAACATCCCTAAACTAAACATCACCAGAGGATTACGCCGCAATGTTTGCCAAGGAGTCATTCGTCACTTATCCCCCAGAGTATTGGTACTATACACTAATAATCAATGGATTCTCCGGTGGATTGAATCCCAAAACCTACCCCGTCCCGTGTTTTGGGAGAGGTATTCTGCTGTGCGGTGATGTAATAAAAATTAACAAACTAATACAAAATCACTTTTGTTGTTAAATAGACTTGGTATAATTACCCGATTATATTAATTAATGTAAATTAACGCATTGTTAAAAGGATTACCATATGGATCGAATAAAGAGGTAGCTTAGTACAAATCAATCACTTTAGCGATTTTTTGAAAAACCTAATCGTGAACTATAAAGTATCGGCACCGCCTAATTCAAGAAGAACTCACAGTCCTTTTCGCAAACATGGGATGCAGGAAGGGGGATAATTCTCTTCCACCTTGGCTTTCACAATTTTGAGCGTGTGCCACCGTTGGGAAAAGGTCTGGAGTTACTTTACTGATTGATTTGAATAGCGTTCTGGTAGAGGAAATATAGAGCGGATGGAAAAAAACAAGCCCCTAACTGGTAAAGCACTTCTACAGCGATTAAATGAACTGGGTTCTGTGTCTCCCAAGGAAGCCGCAAAACTCTGTGGCTACTGCCGGATAACAAAATCAGGTGAGGTGCGTGTCAACTTAGGGAAGTTTTATGAGGCGGTACTTGCCGCTAGGGGAATAAAAGTAGAGTCATCGGAAGAAGAGGTCAATCATCAATCAGGACGGGGGCGATCGCCCTCCTATCGGGTCAAAGTGCACCAAAATGGCCAGATTGTCATTGGTTCAGCCTATACAAAAGCCATGAACCTAAAGCCGGGGGACACGTTCAAAATTAAGCAGGGCTATAAACATATTCATCTGTATCTCATAGATGCAGAAGAGGTGGATGGCACTGCAACAGAGTAATCACTGGTTCGCCCTGATTATCGGCAATAGTCGGCAGCACTGGGCGCTCTTTAGCGGTGAGCACTTAAGCCAAACTTGGCACCTCACCCCTGGGGAATTTGCTCACAACCCTGCCCAAGACTATCCCAACCTCCCCTGTTGGGGTGCGAGTGTCGGTTCTCTGCCCCTGCACCAAGTTTATCCAACAGCGATCGCCCTTACCCTGAAGGATATTCCCATTCCGCGGATGTATCCAACCCTAGGCATTGACCGTGCCCTTGCCCTCTGGGGCGCGCTGCAGGTCTATGGCGCACCGGTGTGTGTTGTGGATGCAGGCACTGCTCTAACGCTGACCCTAGCCAACGCTCGTGGCGAATTTGCGGGCGGCGTGATTCTCCCCGGCCTCGGATTAATGGCGCGGGCACTGGCGGAGTACACGGCAGCTCTACCCTGCGTAGCCTTTCCCACAGAAGCCCCGCCCCGTTGGGGCACCACTACCAACACAGCCATTGAAAGCGGTCTTTACTACGGCACTGCCGCCATTTTACACGCCTACCTTGGCGCCTTTTTTGAGGAGTACGCCCAAGGGACGCTGGTTGTGACCGGGGGCGATCGCTCCTTGATTAGTCAACTGTTAAAAACATTTCTAGACCCACACCGCTGGTGCGAGGATGATCATCTTGCCTTTTGGGGTATCCGCGCTCTCCGCAACTCAACCGCTAAGATAGAGATGCAACCAATGGAAAGGATTGACTAATTCAGGCAATGGAGCGGCGTCATGATTTTACGGATTTAGCCTTGGGACTGGTCTCCGCCCAGAGCTTTCCGGCGATCGTTGGCATTGCCGATCACATGCTTAAATCCTCTGATGTGCTCCTTGTGGGCTACGAAAAAATTGGCAGTGGCCACTGTACGGCCATTGTGCGCGGCCGAATTGCCGATGTCCGCCTTGCGGTGGAAGAAGGCGCCGAACGGGCGCAGCAATTTGGTCAAGAACTCAGTACCTTGGTCATTCCAAGGCCGGATCCCAACCTTGAGAAAATTCTCCCCATTGGGAGTCTGCTGGCCCAGATTGCCTCTAAACATCGCGGCCATCGCCTCAGTAGCCATGCAGTTGGTTTATTGGAAACACGGGGATTTCCGGCCATGGTGGGGGCGGCGGATGCCATGCTCAAAGCAGCGGATGTGATGCTGACCGCCTATGAAACCATTGGCGCCGGTCTGTGTACGGCTATTATTCGGGGTACGGCCTCCAATACGGCGATCGCCCTTGAAGCAGGGATGGCAGAAGCCGATCGCATTGGGGAACTCCATGCTGTAATGCTAGTGCCCCGTCCCCTTGAGGATTTGGATCAATCCTTGCCCTTGGCACCGGCTCTGCAAGGCGAGCTGCAACCCCTGCGGCTACCCCTCACCCTCAAGCAAAAAGAGGGCGAACCCCTTGCCCTTCAAGGTACCGCTCAAGAAAGTGTGGCCGTAGCAGCCCCGGCCGAAACGGTGCCCGTCGAACCCCCGGCCAATCCCTGACCCGCAATCCAGCCCGTTGTCCACGCACTTTGTAGGTTAAAACCCCCCGTCACACCATCAATATCGAGAATTTCCCCCGCGAGGAACAGACCTTCCCAGCAACGACTGGCCATTGTCTTGAAATCTACTTCCTTGAGCAACGCCGCCACGGGTGACAAACTCCCCTTTGAAAGTGCCCTGGCCAGCGATCGCGAATGAACCTTGGTGTAACGCCTCCGCCAAGGCCAACAGTTGTTTTTTACTGAGAGGTGCCCAAGGTTGCTCGGCGGGGATTCCCACGGTGGTTGTCCAGTAGCTCCAGAGGCGACGCGGCAAGGGAAAGGGACAATGGTTGGCGATCGCCCGCTTGGGGGCATGGGTACGACAGGCTGCCAACTCCGCTTGAAGCTGCGGCAGCGACAGAGGGGGGAGCCAATTCACAACCAAGGTGCCGCGATAGTGGTGCGCCGCCAAGGCATGCGTCTCCCATGCCGAGAGTTTCAAGACCACAGAGCCACTGAAGCCCCCGCGCCTCAAACCAGGCGATTGTGTCTTGGGGTTGAAAGCGACTAAAGGCACCCCGTAAGGCCTGACCGCCACGGGGTATAGTGTTGCACAACGGCGACGGATTAAAACAGTGGTGGGTGACACTACAGCGGCCACCGCCAGAGATGCGGACTTTATTCAGTGCCGTTGTCCCAGCTTCTAAAATAGTCACGCGATCGCGGGGATTCGCCGTAGCACAGGCGATTGCCCCTAAAAATCCAGCGGCACCACTGCCGATAACCAAAATGTGCCGACCCACGATCAAGATTCCAAGGGCGAAGGATGGGTATTTTCATCTTTGCCGTTGCGATCGCGCGCCCAGTGAAGCTGCTGATGCAACCGCCCCACAGCAATCCCCTCTGCGGCCATGAGGTTGAGCACCCGCCGCCGAAACTCCCGCCCCACAGCCCATTGTTGTCCCGCTTGTGTCTTAATCCAGATGCGCACGAGTAAGCCACTGGCGGTAATCTGATCAATCCCTAAAATCTCCGGTTGCTCCAACATCTTGAGTTGCCACTCAGGTTCTTCGTAAAAACGGATACTTAGGTCATTGAGCAAGGACAACAGGCGATCGGGATTGGTCCCCACATCTACCCACAGTTCAAGATTCACCCGCGACCAAGTACGGGTTAAATTGGCCACCTTGGTAATCGTACTATTGGGAATGGTAATCAGCTTACCCTCCGCGTTGCGCAACTGCGTAATGCGTAAATTCAAGTTTTCCACCATGCCTGAATAGGGTTCAATTTCCACCACATCGCCAATGCCGTACTGATCCTCCCAGACAATGAGCAGACCATTGATGATGTCCTTGATCAAGTTTTGTGACCCCAAGGAAATGGCCAAGGCTAAAAAGCCTCCCACCGCCAAGATGGAGGAAACCGGCATCCCTAAAGAGCCAAGGATGACTACGAGTCGAGTGAGATAGATCACGGCGGTCTTACAACTGCGCATCACCTCCACCGTGGTGCTCACCCGCAGGGTTCTGCGCTGCGTATCGGCAAACCTGAGCAGATTATTTTGCTCCCAGAATACCCGAAGGCGATCAAAAGCCAAGTCAGCAAATTGATTCAGCAGCCCCGTGCCAAACCACACCACCATCCACAGAATGGGCAGGCCATAGACTTGGGAACTTAGCCAGCGGGTCATGGGAAAGAGGCGCAAAATTGCCGCTAAACCAAGCAGCCACAGAGCGACTTGTCCCCACAACAGCAGATACCGCACGAGGCTAATCAGCTGGATGCGTTGCTTGAGAAAGAACTGGTGTTGTAGATGCGGCAGGAGAGATAAAACCCACTCTGGTTCTGGGGTTTCAGGGGGAGTTGTGTCGAGTTGCTGTTGCAGATGCTGGCGTTGCCGAATAAGAAACCGCTGCACAATCCATAAGATTAAACTTGCCCCTGCCACTGTGAAAAAGGTAAGAACGGCCTGCTTAGCTTGCGCCACCAACGCTGCATAGGTGCGTTCCTGAATTGCTCGGTTCATCTGCTCTTGCAAAATATCCCGCCACTGCTGCGCGAGGGTGTCGGGAGGCAGTTGATGGTAGTCGCTGTCGGCTTCTGTTACCGTCAGCAGGCGAGTGGTGCGTTCGGCTTGACCAATGCGGGCACTGATGACCAGCACATTATTGAGGCGGGCAACACCGATGTTCACCAATTCTGGCGATCGCCGTCTGCGGTCAAGGGCACTGTGGAGCACCCGCCGTAGATTGGATTGAATGAGTTCGGCTCGCACTTCAACGGGAATTACATTGCCGGGATGGGCGCGATCGCGAACCGTCGGCGCAGCAATTGTAAAAAGACTACTGCCATCAAAGCGGACATCGGTAATTTCCAGTTCACCAAGGCGGGTGACGCCGGGGGGTGTAGGGACAACTGGGGTTTGGCTAATTCCCGGTAGCGCAACCTGAGCAACACTGATCCACGGGGAGAGAAGGGTGAAAAAAAACGCCACGAGGGCAATCGCCCCCCACCGCCATCGTCGTTGATGCACGTTGATCATCCGCTCGTACTGATCTGTAGAGCCACAATTGCCAAAGCTATCCTCTGGCCTTTTGAAGGACTCACTCAGCTCAAGGTTCCCGAGGGGCGATCGCCAAAATTGCCGGGAACGCGCTCCCTCGCCACATCGCGAATCAAGGCAAGACGCGAGGCAATGTAGCACTCCAGATGATGGCGCTGGCTGTGCTCGAGGGGATACACATCACTAAACTGTGCCACCAGCCATCCCTGTAGGGTGTGGTCATCCATGCTCAACAATCGTCCCACCTGTGCTTGCTCAACAAAGTGCCAGAACTGCCGAAGGAGAGAGGGGGTCATACTTGCCCTCCTTTTAAGGTTTTCTTTAGATTTTGCCTCTCTACTACCATACGTTGCCCCTTGGCAATTGGGGCGGAATCTGCCAAAGCTGCAATTAAAGTTAGGAAATCCACATTAAGTAATGTAAATTTCTGTTGTGTTTTCTAAAGCCCCTCTGCCTACCCACCTCTGATGCTTTGGGGAGAAATCCCTAACGGTAGGGCGGTGAACCGCTAAAATAATAAGGCTTTACCAATATACTCACAAACCATTGGGGTCTATGCGCACACACTACTGTGGCGATGTTCGGCTAACGGATGTCGGAACAAGGGTCACCCTCTACGGTTGGGTGGATCGGCGGCGAGATCACGGCGGCGTTATCTTTATTGATTTGCGCGATCGCTCCGGCATTGTCCAAATTGTCAGTGACCCCCAGCGTACTCCCGATGCCTATGCTCAAGCCGATCGCCTGCGCAGTGAGTATGTGGTGAAAGTCATTGGTCGGGTCAGCCAGCGTCCGGCGGAGTCTGTCAATCCGAAATTGGCCACGGGCGACGTTGAGATCTACGCCGATCACATTGAGGTGCTCAATACGGTGCGCCAGCAACTCCCCTTTGCCATCTCCAGCAGCGAGAATGAACAGGTGCGCGAAGAGGTGCGGCTGCGCTACCGCTACCTTGATCTGCGGCGGGAACGGATGGCCAGAAATTTGCAGTTGCGCCATCGGGTTGTTCAAGCTATGCGGCGGTTCCTCGAGGATGAGGCGGGTTTTATTGAAGTGGAAACGCCCATTCTCACCCGCTCGACGCCGGAGGGTGCCCGCGATTACTTAGTGCCCAGTCGCGTGAATCCGGGGGAATGGTTTGCTCTTCCCCAGTCGCCCCAATTATTCAAGCAGTTGTTGATGGTGGCGGGGTGCGATCGCTACTACCAGATTGCCCGCTGCTTTCGCGATGAAGACCTGCGTGCCGATCGCCAACCCGAATTTACCCAACTGGACATGGAAATGAGCTTCATGGATCAAGACGAAATTCTTGATCTCAACGAAGCCCTCATTTGCCACATTTTCAAAACCGTAAAGGGGATTGATCTACCCCGCCCCTTTCCCCGCTTGACTTATCAAGAGGCCATGGATCGCTATGGCACCGATAAGCCCGACACCCGCTATGGCCTCGAACTCGTAGATGTCTCTGATATTCTCAAAGACTGCGGTTTCAAGGTCTTTAGTGGGGCGATCGCCCAAGGGGGGGTGGTGAAAATTTTGCCCATTCCCCACGGCAACGATCGCATCTCCAATGTGCGGATTAAACCCGGCGGCGATCTCTTCCAAGAGGCCACTGCTGCCGGTGCCAAAGGGCTGGCCTACATTCGTGTTCGCGATAACGGCGAGATTGACACGATTGGCGCCATCAAGGACAACCTTTCCTCAGAGCAAAAGGCCACGCTTCTAGAGCGCACCGGTGCCCAGCCGGGGCATTTACTCCTCTTTGGGGCCGGGGACACCGGAACCGTCAATAAAACCCTCGATCGCCTGCGCCAGACCATTGCCCGCGAATTTAATCTCATTGATCCTACGGCGTTCCATCTTCTGTGGGTAGTTGATTTTCCCATGTTCGAGTGGAATGCCGAAGAAAAGCGCCTTGAGGCGCTGCACCATCCTTTTACTGCTCCTCATCCCGCTGACTTGGATGATCTCAAAACCGCCCGTGCCCAAGCCTATGACCTGATCTTCAACGGCTACGAAGTGGGCGGCGGCAGTTTGCGCATCTATCAGTCGGAGTTACAGCGCCGCGTCTTTGAAACCATTGGCCTTGATGAAGCGGCGGCTCAAGAAAAATTTGGTTTTCTGTTGGAGGCCTTTGAATTTGGCGCTCCTCCCCACGGCGGCATTGCCTATGGTCTAGATCGTCTCGTCATGCTCCTAGCGGGTGAAGACTCCATCCGCGACACGATCGCCTTCCCGAAAACCCAGCAAGCGCGTTGTCTCCTCACCGGTGCCCCCAGCCCCGTGGAACCGCAGCAACTCAAGGAACTCCATGTGACGCCCGCCAAAGCCGCAAAAAAAGTCTAGGCACGCAGATGCGTTGGCCGATTCCATACTCCCTCTGGCAGCCACTCTCCCTTAAGCTGCCGCACGTCCTCAATCCTCATGAGGTACGCCCCTGCCGTGCCTAGGGGGTGATAATTCAGGTCATACACCGGCACTTCTTGGCGAGTATAGGGATTCAGGTGGGGAGGCAACTGAGGGTTATAGCCTTCAAAGGCATCGAGTCGCGCCAATACGTTGGGAGGGGGGTCATCAAAGATCAATAACTCTCCCCGTACCCACCCTTCTTCAGCCGTGAGAGCGGGATACCCCATTGGCAGATGATAAAGGCGGCCTCTTACCAACGCCGGTTGATGCTCACTTAGCCAAGGCCGACAGAGGGTGTCATGGGGTTGATAGCCGGGTTTGAGGGTGCCATAGACAAAAAGGCGTAGTAGCGTCATGTTGTCAAGGAATAAGTCAATTAGCGAGTTTCATATAGGTTTGCCCTGACGAATTCCAAACTGCCGTCGGCAATTAACTGCACAGCGATCGCCAGAATAAAAAATCCGAGAATCCGGGTGAGTGCCCCCACACCAGTTTTGCCCCACTTTCGCAGGAGTCGTTCGCCCAAAGCAAGGCAAACATAGACCACACCGCCAAAAAGACCAATCCCCAGCACACAACCAAGATACTCTTCCCAAACTTGGCAGCGCGTGGATAGGGTCATGGTCACGCCGATCGCCCCCGGCCCACTAATCAAAGGAACAGCCATTGGTGTAAACGTAATATCCTCTTTGTCAATTGCTTCTGCGTGCTCCTGAAACGTCAAGCGTTGGTGAGAAGTTACCATTTGCCAAGCAGTGTGAGCCACAATCAGTCCTCCCGCAATACGCACCACAGCTAAGGAAATTCCGAAGAAGCTGAGGATAAACTTACCCACCAGAAAGAATGTGACTAAAACGGCAAAGACATTGAAGGCAATTTGTTGAGCTTCTTGGCGACGGTATTTGGCGGGATGTTTCGCCGTAAGAGTACAAAAGATGGGAATGGCACCAATGGGATCGGCAATTGGAAACAAGGCAGCCAGGGTTCCCAGCAAAAAAGAGAAGGTTGGATGTACCATTGATGTTTTTTGCAAAAATCAAGTATTGAGCACAGCAATAATCTCATGGCTAATGGAGCGCAGTTGATTGCGCAGGTCTGCGCTGGGAAGATTGTGCCCGCTAAACACCCCCTGACCAATACTGCTGAAACGCCACTGCTCACTCATATAGCTAAAACCCACAATCTCTAGACCAATGGCACGGCGGCGAGGAGAGTCTGGATCGCCATGGAGGCGGATTTGCAGGAGTAAACTGCGGGCTTGCCAGCGGCGACTCCAACCGGGGAGGTGAAAGCCAATGTCAATTGAATCCGGATCCACCCAGTGGCGGGTGTGGGGGTCATCGGCCCAAGGGTGCAGGTCTGCCCGCAGATCGGGACTGCACTGCTTGAAGAGGTGGAGGATCGCTCCCAATTTACTGGCCATCTGCACCGTCACTGCCTGCTCTGCTGCATTCACTGCGGTTCTCTCCACAACACTGTTGTTCCCAAGGTTAGCGAGGGGAAACGGCTTGATCAACTTTAGGGGTGGGTGGGGGTGCTAAGGGACGCTCAAGGCGGGGTTGCCCCACCGAGTAGCTCAGGGCATAGCTTTGCACCAAAAGCCAAAACCACAGTTGCGGTGCCAAGGGTTCAAGCCACGGTTGACACCAGCGTATCAAGGGGGGAAGCCAGAAACCAAAGAGGGCATGGTACAGGGCATCTAAGCTAAAACTGAGGTAGCTGTGCAGCCAACGCAGCAGATCCCAAGGCCCCACCATTTCGTAGATCCACCAGAGAAGGCCGGGATTTTGCCAAGCAGCTCGCAGTGCCATGCGGTTAAAGGGAAGCCAACCGGTGCGGTCTTTAATAAAGCGATCAGCCAGTTCCGGCGATTCTTGCCCAAGGATGCCAAAGAAGGTGTTGAGCATGGCATTGACGCGCGCCGGGGGGAGGGGGCGATCGCTAGGCACCATCATTCCCCGCGAAAAGAGCCAAGTCACGGCTGTATTGCTTTGGTAGGCGCGAATTTGGTTGAGGAATGGTTGTTGCACAAGGTCGTGACGCAGGGCGGTGTCCAGCAGATCCGTCAAGCGCGGCAGGTTGCGCACCAGGGAGCCAAAACCGGTAAATACCAAGGGAGACTGGAGCGAGGCGGCATCCCCAATGGCCAAGACGCGATCAAAGGCCACGGCGCGATCGCCCCGATGGTGGCTAAAGTAGCCGGGAATGTAACCAAAGGTCGGTTTGACCCAAGTCAGTTGGTCTAAATCGCAGCGGCGGTACTCCGGCAAAATCGTAAAGAAGTCTTCGTAAAGTTCCAGTAAAGAGCCGGGAAACGCTGGCTGAATGCGGTGGTAGTGAAAAAGATAAATCGTGCGCTCTTCCCCTGATCCCGGAAACAGTTCCCAAATGAGTTGCCGTCCTCGGGAAATATCGCCATGGCTAAAGAGCACATCGCCGTAATCGCCATCCCAAACTTGCGGGGCAATTCCTTTGACGATCGCTCCCACGGTGGGACACACGCTATCAAAAGCCCGACCGCCGTTGAGTTGCCGCGCAATGGGGGAGGCAGTACCCATCGCATCCACCAGAACACGGGCGATCGCCTGTCGCGGTGCTTGGGTCTGGCGATGCTGTGCTTGCACCACCACACCATTGGGATGAATCGTGGCCCTCTCAAATTCCGTCCAATCCCAAATCTCACCGCCCGCTTGGCGCAGTTTCTCTCCACATAGATGCAAGAATTTTGCCGAGTCGAGGGCAATGTTGAGCACGGTTGGGGTGTGCAGTACAGGTGCCCGACAATGGGGAGGGCTAGTGGCATCAAAGAACTTGTTAAAGCCATCGCGGTACTCGCGGGCAATCAGGCTCTCAAACTCCGCAGCCGTAAACAAGCCCAGATCAATCAGGCTCTGAAATTCCATGCGGGAGATATTCCACTCGCGATTCATACGGCCAAACGGCAACCGTTCAATCACCAGCACCCGATAGCCCAACCGCGCCATCACTGCTGCATGAACCACCCCCAAAGCGCCCCCCACATAGACTAAGTCATAGCTCGGCGTCTCACAAAGCGTTGTTGCCCTGTGCAGAACAGGAACAGGGGGAGTGGGCTGTTGTACCCCTTGACGCCAGCGCTGTTCCCACCAATAGACGCGCTCTAGATCTGCCTCACCTTGGGGCATGCGTTGGAAGTATTTCACCGTCAGCGGATAGCGATCGGCCAAGGCTTCAAAAATGCTCTGGCCCGCAGGCCAAGGGGGGAGAACCTCAGGTTGCAGAGGAAAGGCCAAACGCAGCGCTCGCTGGAGTTGTTGGACACAGGCACGCTCCTGGGGAAAAGGCTGCTCTCCCCAGCGCATCACCTTGAGATACGTAGTACGCTGCACACTCCAAAAAAAAATGGCGAGTTCTGTAGGACTATTGGGAACCTGCCAACAGCCGCCACTGCTTTTGGGGACAAGGGTGCCTAAACGTGGCTGAAAAGTGTGGTGTAGCCAGCGAATGACTGCTGGGGTATCGGGCGTGGGTACCTCAAGGTATAGGAGTTCTTGCATTTTGTTTCAAAAGTCTGCTAGGGAGCTTGACAAGGGCACAATTTGGCGTAAACTGCACTGTACTAAACAGTTTAAGAGAGTTTACGATTTCTCAGAATTCCCCTGTTGCCCTATGCATTATCCCATTCCAAGGACTCTTGAAGAAATGGCGGCCCTCAGCCAGCAGCCGGTTAGTGAAGAGGTGGTTGCCGCAGCGATCGCCGGCGTAACTATGATTTGCCGTGCCCAAGGCCACAGTCTGGCCCAGATTCAGGAATGGGTACTTGCAGAGGATGACCTACTGGATCGCAAAACACGTCAATGGCTCAGTGAAGCCGTAGAAGTTGCGTGGTTAACCATTGATACCGTCGCAGTGACGACTCGCCGTGAGGGCGATTGCTAGGGCATCAGCAGCATCATCGGGCTGGGGTAGGTGGCTGAGATGGAGTTCCCGTTGCACCGCCTGTTGCATGTCCATTTTCGTGGCATTGCCATAGCCGGTGAGAGCTTGCTTCACTTGGGGAGGAGTGAATTCCATGAGGGGACAGTGGAGTTGACTGAGCACTAAAAGAATCACACCCCGCGCTTGAGCAACCAGAATTGTGTGACTCATTTTGTAGAAGAAGAGCCGCTCCAAAGCCACCCAATCCGGTTGGAGGGCGGGAATGAGGGTGTGCAGATCGCTGTAGAGACTCTGGAGGCGATCGCCCATGGGGGTATGGGCAGGGGTAGTGATGACGCCAAAATCACACACTTGGCAGGTGTTGCCCTGCACCTCAATACAGCCATAGCCAAGGGTAGCAAGGCCGGGGTCTAAGCCAAGGATGCGCACACCTTCTAGTTTGCAATGCCGGTCAACAGATCTAAAATCGGCTTCGCCATCCAGTGTAGCCCCACCTTCAGTTGGTGTTCTAGGGTAGGCATGCGGTAGAGATAAGCCAGTCGCCGCGCCAAGTAGGCCAGCGGGCCATCAAGGGTCAGTCCCAGACCGGCCAAGGCGGCGCGATCGGTGCCCAGGGTGAGCATTTCACCGAGGTGGGAATAACGACAGGGAAGGAGGGGGCGATCGCTCAGACTTGCCCAAAGATTCCAAGCGGCATAATCTGCCTGCTGGAACGCCGCTTGGGCTGTGTGGGGAATGGCTTGTCCTTGGTCATCCACCGCATCCGCAGCGTCTCCAAGGGCAAAAATCTCTGGGTGATCCAAAACTTGGAGTGTGGGCATCACCTGAAGGCGACCCGTCGCTGTTTTGGGCAAGTCAAGGGCAGCAATCACGGGTGAAACCGCTGTCCCCACCGTCCACAGCACAATATCCACAGGCAGCTCATCCACGCGGTCTTTGTATTGCAGCGAAATGCGATCTGCTGTCACCGCCACAGGGGTTGTCTCTAAATCAATCCACACCCCACGGTCTTCGAGGGCGCGCAGAGCCGCCCTGCGATTAAACTTTGGGGAAGACTTGAGAATCTCAGGGTTGCGATCCACAAGGCGAATGCGCCCGCGGCTCCCCAAGCGCTCTGCGAGTTTACAGGCCAATTCCACCCCACTTGGCCCTGCACCCACCACCACAACCCGAATGCGATCGCGATCGGAGCGCTCGCACCGTTGCAGCACCTCCTCTAGGCGGTAAGCATCCCCAAGGGTACGGAAGGTCAAGGCGTACTCCGCCACACCGGGGATGCTATTCTTTGGGGTTTCCCCCCCTAGGGCGAGAACCAGTTTTTCATAGGTGAGAGGGTTGCCCTCGCTCAAGTGCACCGTTTTTGTCTTGAGATCGACAGCGGCCACCGTTCCCTGATGAAAAACCACGGGAGTCTCCTTGAGCAACTCCACAAAAGGCGGCGCAATTTCCCATGCCTGTAGCTCCCCAGTAATCAGTTCATAGAGCAGGGGGGTAAACACAAAGCGATCGCTGTGATCGACAAGGGTGATCTCTGGAGAGGAATCCCAAGGGAATTGGGCAAGTCGTAGGGCGGTATAAAGCCCACCAAAGCCACCACCGAGAATGCAAATTTGACTAGTCACTGCTGATTCTGTCATGACGCTGTCCCCCTCAGTATAACTTGCGCCCCTGTGAGGTCAGCAATTTGTGGCACGGCTAGAGTCGCGTTCAGGGTCGGATCCGGCAACAATGGGCGATCGCGCCGCAGCCAAATTGCTTGCAGACCAGCGCCTTGGGCACCGAGAACATCCTCCTCCCAACTATCGCCAATATGCCACACCTGAGAGGTCGGATAGGGGGTCACTGCCCGCTCAAAGATGAGTCGATCCGGTTTTGCCGCTCCCACTTCACTGGAAATCCATACCCCCTTAAAAAACGGCACTAACCCCAAGGTCTCTAAAATACCGTACAAACGGCTATCAAAATTTGACACCACCCTCAAGGGAATGCCCTGCGCTTGCCAATCTGTCAAAACAGGTAAGACATCCCCATAAAGCACCCACGGTTCAGCCGTGGCATAGTAGGCAAAGACCGGGGCAAAAAACGTATCAAAATCGGCAAATTGATCCAGCACGCCCGCACGTCGAAACGTGTCTGCCGCAACCGCTTGCCACCATTTGAATTCAGCCTCTGAGCGTTGGGGGGCCTCCAGATAAGGAAAAGCACAAGGGGGGGCAGCCTTAAAGGCCTGAAAAAACGCCACATCCAGTGCTGCTGGATCCACTTGAACCCCCACTGCCGCAGCAAAACGGCCATAGGTAGTACCTACGGATTCCCTGAGGCCGAAGAGCGTCCCAACCGCATCGAGGGTAATGAGTTGAGGCGGCTCAAGCGGGCGCATCGGAACTGGCATCCACGACAGGGGGAGAAGCGGCTTGCTGGGCACGTCGCTTGCGTTCTTGCTCCACCAGTTCCTTCATTAGACTGCGAGCCTGATTCATTTTGTCAAGGTTACTGCGGTAGAGTTCAAGATCGCGCTTGACTCTCTCAATGGGTAGTTTAACCAGCGGTGCCAATTGATCCAATGTTTCATTGAGATTTGCTGTTACATTCCCCGCCAACTGCTGCAAAAAGGCATACAGTCCCACGGCATGGAGGCGGCTATATTTCCCCTCATGGTTGAGGCTGTG
>NZ_CALGOG010000105.1:0-4378 GCF_937958135.1 uncultured Thermosynechococcus sp.
ATAAACGTGCGATCAATTTTTAGGGTATCAACGGGGAAACGGTGCAAATAGCTGAGGGAAGAGTAGCCTGTGCCAAAGTCATCCATATACAGGCCAATGCCCATGGCGCGGATTTCCTGTAGGGTAGCGATCGCTACCTCCTTGTTGTCAATCAGGATTCCCTCTGTCACCTCAAGGCGCAATCGTTCGGCGGGAAATTCTGTTTCTGACAAAATGGCTCTTAAATTGGGTAACAGATCTGCTTGCTGGAAATGACGGCCACTGAGGTTGACACTGATGCTGAGAGCACGGCTATGAGGAAAAACCTTTGCCCAGCGTTGCATCTGTCGACACGCCTCCGCCATCACCCACCAACTAATGGGGAGGATCAGACCGGTTTCCTCGGCCACATTCATAAATTCGGCGGGAGAAAGGACACCCCGTTCGGGATGTTGCCAACGCAGCAGGGTTTCAAAGCCAACAATCTTGCGCGTTGACAGATCCACAATGGGTTGATAGTAAACCAGAAATTCCTTGCGCTCTGCCGCCCGTCGCAGATCGGTTTCAATTTGCATCAAGGCGATGCTCTGGGCACGCATTGTCATACTGAACACTTCATAGCGAGACTTGCCCAGGGATTTGGCGCGGTACATGGCCGTATCTGCATCGCGCAGTAAGTCCTCAGCCGTTTTACTGTCCTCACCGGGAAAGGCAATGCCAATACTGGCACTGGTGAAGACCTCACGTCCCGCCAACAGGAAGGGACGGCTCAAGGTTGCTAAAATCCGTTTTGCTACTTCAATGGCTTGAGCGGGATTCCTTAGCTCTTCCAAGAGAATGGCAAATTCATCGCCACCGAGGCGGGCAACCGTGTCCTCCGCGCGGGTACAGGCAGTGAGTCGCCGGGCAATGCCAATGAGGAGCTGATCCCCGGCTAAATGTCCCAAGCTATCGTTGATCACCTTAAAGCGATCCACATCCAAAAAGAGCACCGCAAAGAGGGAGTTGGGACGCCGCACACAGCGGGTAATGGCTTGGGTTAAACGATCCATAAAGAGCACGCGGTTGGGCAAGCCCGTCATGGCATCGTGGAGCGCATCATGCAGAATCTGCTCCTGAATCAGGTGGTACTGTGTAACGTCGGTCATCGAACCGGCCATGCGGTAGGGCTGCCCCTTCTCATCGCGCAGTGCCTTGCCCCGCGATCGCATCCAGCGGTAACTGCCATCGGCGTGCTTAATCCGAAATTCACACTCAAAATGGGGATGGGTACCGAGGAGATGCTCCTTCATACACTGGCGCAACCGCTCTAGATCCTCGGGGTGGACACGCCGCCACCATTCTTCGATGGTGGGTTGCAATGTTCCCGGCGTTTCTCCGATCAGCAGTTCCCAACGGGGCGAGTAGTACATCGAGCGATCGCGAATCTGCCAATCCCAAAGCCCATCATTTGCGCCTTCGGCTGCAAGAGCATAGCGTTCCTCACTAATGCGCAGGGCAAGTTCTGAACGTTTGCGCTCAGTAATATCGGTAATGTAGCAGCGAATTAATTGACTCTCCTGCAGCAGATGGATCGTTACTTCATAGGTGCGATCGCCCACTGTGACTTCCTCAAGAGTTAGCTGCTCTGCTTTTGCCCAACTTCCGCTGTGAAACCAGCCCCTAAACAGAGGATGAGCACAGCCCTGGGTTTCTAAATCGGGAAAGCACTGCAGGGCTGCGGGGTTAAGGTAGGTAATGCGACCGGCGGTCGTGATTTCAAGGATGGGATGGGGACTCAGCTCAGGAAAGGAGGAAAGTCGCAGTAGTTGTTCTTCACTTAGCTGTGCAATGTCGGCAGATGGCTCCCAACTGACGCCAAGTCTTGTGCTGTCCTCCTCTGATAACTCATCAATTTGCACCGCTTGGGCGTAACGGGTGAATGTGGAATCGGAGACATTCGCCACCACATGGTAACGGGCGCGCACTTCTCCCCCAAAGACAATCACGTCACAGTGCTTCAGAATGCAGGACTGGCAACGCTTGCCATTAACCGTAATGCCATTTACACTGGGCTTCCCCTCCAGATTCCCATCCACAAGACGAAAGAGAAAGTTGCCGGTATTGGGATCCACGATCCGCAGTAAAACAGCATGCTGCCGTGAAATCATGGGTGATTTGAGGACAATTGAGTTGCTGGGGTGACGACCAATAGTGTAAGTATTAGCCTCTAAACGGATTGTGCGCCGACCTGCACGATCCTCAATCACCAGAAGATGACGCCACTTTTGGCACGCAGGGGGATTCACGTCAATTGCCTAGTTGAATACGCATCAAATTCTGCTGAATAAACTAAGTCAAATCCGAGAACTCGGTGCTTGACAACAGGGAAACCGCCAACAGAAACCTGACTCCTATTCTAGACTAGGACAGGAGTCTTCCAGCTGTTCTTGCTGCCCGAAAGATTGCCATCGCTCTTTTGCTGCCGGCCTCGGTGAGCTACACTTGCAAGGGATGCTTTTAAGCTTTTCAAGGCAAGACCTAGAATAGCGGGCAACATGGGTATTTTTCACTCTTTTGCTTGGCAATCGCTGCTAGGGATGAGGTCTTGGCGGGGTATTTGGCGATCGCTTGCCTTGGGAATTTTGGTTCTTCTGCTGCTCTTTTTTGTCCTGCCTACTCAGGCCACTCCCATGACCCCCAAACATTACACCGAACTCACTTTTGCGCCCTTACCCGATGTGGCGATGCCAGCCTACGAGCGCTTTCAGCTTAGCAATGGCATGGTGGTCTATCTGTTGGAGGATCATGAGTGGCCGTTGGTGCGCGGTACCTTGCTTTTTCGTGCCGGCAGCCGTTGGGATCCCCCCCATCAGGTCGGTCTGGCGGAAATCAGTGGCGATCTCATTCGTACAGGAGGCACTCAAGTTCACCGTGCTGCCGAGATTGACCAATGGTTAGAGGATCGAGCAGCAGCCATTGAATCGGGTGTCGGCAAAAGTTTAGGACAGATCAACTTCAACAGCTTAAAGGAACACAGTGAAGCAGTTCTGAGCCAACTGGCAGAAATGCTCCAAGCCCCAGCCGTAGAACCAGAGCGCTTTGAACTGGCGATTCGGCGACGACAGGGAATGATTCAACGGCGTAACGATCAGCCCAGTGCTCAGGCAGAACGGGAATTTTACAAGTTAATCTACGGGGCTGACAGTCCCTATGCCCGCACCCAAGAGTTAGAGACTCTTGCCAACATTACTATCGCCGATGTACGGCAGTTTTACCGCACTTACCTTGCCCCCTCGCGCTGTATTTTGGGCTTGGTGGGCGATTTTGACGCCTCGCAAATGGGCGATCGCCTTGAAGCAATTTTTGGCTCATGGCAAGATCCCCCCAATCTCCCTCCCCTGCCCCCTATCCCCCCCGTGACGGTTGACACCTCGCCAACCACCGTGGTGATTGAACGTCCTGATCTTTCCCAAAGCTATATCTACACCGGCCAATTGGGGGGCACGCTCAAGGATGCCGACGTGTTTGCCCTCTATGTTCTCAACGGAATCCTCAACGGCTTTGGCGGGCGCCTCTTTAATGAATTGCGATCGCGCCAAGGGTTGGCCTACAGTGTCTATGCCGCTTGGAGTCCCGAATTTGACTATCCAGGGGTGTTTTATGGCGTCGGCCAAACCCAAACAGAAACCACGGTGAAGTTCCTCAACACCCTACGGCAGGAAATTGAGCGATTGCAACGGGAACCTGTGAGTGCGGCGGAACTCACCTATGCCAAGGATAGCATTCTCAATTCCTTTGTCTTTAATTTTCGCGATCGCCTGCAAATTCTCAATCGTCTTCTGCGCTACGAATACTACGATTTGCCCAAGGATTTTATCTTCCGCTATCAGCAAGCGGTCAAAGCAACAACAGCAGCGGATTTACAACGGGTGGCCCAAACCCGCCTCAAGCCGGAACAGTGGCGTACCCTGATTGTGGGCGATCGCGTCCCCTGCCCTGTAGCTCACTGTCAGTTACAGCGCAGTCGTAGTTAGACTGGCGCTTTTAGCTCACGGGATTCCCCCACTCGCTGAGTATCGGGACAGCCTTTAGAATAGAGGTTATGCGCCGTTGGATTAACCTGCTTGCCCTGCTTCCCAACACGCTCCTCACGATTTTAGTTATCAGCATTGCCTTTCTGCGATTTTATGACCAAACCGACTTCACCCTCCTCGGATACGTTGCCCACCCCCGCACCTGGAGCAACCGACTCACTGTGGCAGCCCTCCTGGTGGCAATGGTTAATCTCGGCGTTGAGTGGAACCGTCGAAATCGAGAAACAGATCGCTTGGCACGAGCAGAGGCTCAAAGAATTGCAGAAGCAGAACGAGCGACTCGCCGAGCTAGAATCGAAGCTGAACGCGATCTTGCACTCCTC
>NZ_CALGOG010000106.1:0-11619 GCF_937958135.1 uncultured Thermosynechococcus sp.
CCGTTGCCGCGACTTTATTTAACTTTTTTGATTGAGTTGTACTGCATAACTCTTCACTGTGACTCACTCCTCACTTAAGTGGCTCGTATTACTGCCCCTCAGTCTCATTGTGGCGGTGAGTATTTTGGGGGGTGGCTCAAGGGAACTATGGGCAGCGGAGAGAATTATTTTGCGCTATGGCCTCTTGGAGCGATCGCTCTCCATTGCCGATTTAGAACGATTTGCCGCCACTGGCCAACCTTCCCTGGAACTGGCTAGCTACCTACGATTATTGCCACCTGCCCACCGGCAGCAATTGCGATCGGCATTGCAGGAACGACTGCAACTCTCCCCTGTTGCTGTTGCTCAACTCCTGTACTCTCCCCTTGGTCAAGAATTAATGGTGCAGGCAAGTCGGCTTCTTCAGACCCAAAGTCGCCAAGAAAATGCCCGTGCCCTGCGAGGAGCCCTGATTCTTGCCGCTGCCGATCCCAAGGGCCTCACTGTGTTGAGTGTGATGCGCCACTACCCCTCCCCCAGTATCCGCTTTGACCTCAAGAAAGGACTCGCCATTCTCAAAAACTTCCAGCACACGATCCGCGTAACAGAGACCATTTTGGATGTTGTCCGTCGGCAGGCGATTGAAAATCAGACAAAATTGATCCCTACCAGTGTGCAATCACTGCTCCAACCGGGATCTGGGCAGTGGCTAGAGATGCCTTGGGCAGCAGTGGATGAATCGCCTTGGCGATTGCAGTTGACAGGACATTCCCGCCCCATTGAAGCGGATTTTTATCTACCGATTGTTCCCGCGGGACAGCAGGTTCCGGTGGTCATTGTTTCCCATGGCTTGGGGGCAAGTCGCTACAGCTATCGCTATTTGTGTCAACATTTGGCCTCCCACGGTTTTGCGGTTATTGCCCTTGAGCACGTGGGTAGCTCAACTCGGCAGCTACTCTCGTTTCCCATAGGCTATGCCAGTTCAAGGACGGCGGCTCAGGAATTTCTGGATCGTCCCCTTGATGTGACGTTTGTCCTTGATCGTTTAGGGGCATTTCCTGAGCAACTCTACCCTTGGCGAGGGCGGTTGAACTTGGAGCGGGTGGCCATCATTGGTCAGTCCTTTGGGGGCTACACGGCTCTGACCCTCGCAGGGGCACCCTTGGATTTTCAACAACTGCGGCGACATTGCACCAGAAGTGTCCTAGAGTCGTTTAATGTATCACTGCTGCTTCAATGCCAAGCGCAAGCCTTACCACCAAGGGTCTATTCTCTAAAGGATCCCCGTGTGCAAGCGGTAATTGCTGTTAACCCAATCACCAGTGCTGTCTTTAGTCCTGAGTCCCTGAGTCAGTTAAAAATTCCCGTGATGTTTGTGGCTGCAAGTGAGGATACGATCGCCCCTGCTGTCGAGGAACAGATTTATCCCTTTACGTGGCTGACGACGCCCGATCGCTACCTCGTCTTGATGGACGATGCAACCCATTTCTCAACGATTGGTGAGGCCGGTCAAAGGGAACCCGTACTGCCAATCCCCCGGTTCCTAGTCGGTGCTGCTCCCCCGCGATCGCGTGCCTATCTGCAGGGATTGAGCTTGGCCTTTTTACGCTTGCATCTTCTAGGGGATGAGCAGGCGCGGCAATGGCTGACCCCAGCAGCAGCAAGGGCTTTGAGTTCACCCACTCATGGTCTGAGTCTAACCCAATCTCTCTCGCCAGAACTATTGCAAAGAGTACCGCGGGCGGTGAAGTATCCCTAAGCTAACCGTGAATGCTCCCCCGATGACCCTTTGCGTGCATCAGCGGCTTCCCAATCCTGTTAGCAGAGAGGGAGGCGGCTGTACCTTTATCTGTCCGGGTCTCCAGAAGTCTTTTCTGGCGGGCAATAGTGCCATACTTGATTAGAAGAATCACATCACATCCGCCGCTAACTAGGGAATGACGCTTCCCGTCCATTCGTAGGATGCGCCGCGGCGTTGCTCAACCATGGGTGCTAAAGCTCTAATGGTGGTGGGAACCACATCCCATGCGGGGAAATCGCTTCTCACAGCGGTGATTTGTCGTTGGCTGGCTCAGCAGGGCTACCGGGTCACCCCCTTTAAGGGACAGAATATGGCCTTGAATGCCTACGTCACCCGTGAGGGCGGCGAAATCGGCTATGCCCAAGCAATGCAGGCCTGGGCGGCAGGGGTGGAACCGGAAGTGGCGATGAACCCCATTCTCCTCAAGCCCCAAGGGAATATGACTTCGCAGGTGATTCTGAAGGGGCAGGTGGCGGGGGTCACCCAAGCGGCAGACTACTATCGGGATTACTTTGAGCGGGGTTGGCAGGCAATTACAGAGGCCTTGGCAAATCTCCAGCAACGCTTTGACTGGATTGTGTGTGAAGGCGCCGGCTCACCGGCGGAAATCAATCTCAAGCACCGCGACCTCACCAATATGCGGGTGGCCAAACACCTAGGGGCACCGACCATTCTCATCGCCGATATAGATCGCGGCGGTGTGTTTGCCCATATTGTAGGCACGTTGATGCTGCTAGATGCCGAGGAGCGGGCGTTGATCCAAGGAATTGTCATCAATAAATTTCGCGGCCAGCGATCGCTCCTCGACAGCGGTCTGCAATGGCTAGAGGAGACGACGGGGGTACCAGTCTTGGGCGTGATTCCATGGCTCGATCGCCACTATGCTGCCGAAGATTCCCTTGATCTATGGGATCCGCGCCCCCAACGCCAAGGGGCAGACTTAAAAATTACCGTCATTCGCCTGCCGCGGATTGCCAACTTTAGCGATGTTGATCCTTTGCTGGCAGAACCCAGCGTCTCCCTTGAGTTTTTGCCGCCCCAGCGTCCCCTAGGTCAGCCCGATGCCGTCATTTTGCCGGGCACTAAAACCACGATTGCCGATCTCCACGTCCTGCGCGAAACGGGAATGGCAGCGCAACTAAAAGCCTATGCTGCCCAAGGGGGAACCATTCTCGGCATTTGCGGTGGCTGGCAGATGTTGGGCGTCACCATCAGCGATCCTCTGGGTTTAGAGGGATACTGCGGCACCTATGAAGGACTGGGACTCATGCCCCTGCACACCCAACTGGGAGAAACCAAATGCACCCGACAACAACAAACCCAGTCCCTTTATTTCCCCTGTGCTGAGCCGATCTTGGGCTACGAAATTCACCAAGGCCAAAGTAATTACACAGGGGATCTCAAGGGTTGGCAGCCCCTTTTTGCCGCCTCAGAACTGGGTCTGGTTAACGGAGCGGGCACCCTTTGGGGGACTTATCTACATGGGCTATTGGAAAACGGCGCTTGGCGTCGCCATTGGCTGAATGTGTTGCGCTCCCGCCGCCAATTGCCACTCCTACCCACAGCAATTCCCCACTATGCCGAGCAACGGGCTGTTGCCCTAGATGAACTCACAGAAGCCGTCATGGCTCATCTGAACTTAGAGGGTATTTGTAAATTATGTTGACGTAAAAATTTCAAATTGTTAGCAAGTGTCATCACGGGCAAACGACTGCCCTAGACTGAGGAACAATGTGCTGATGACAAGGAGTTCAAAAGAATAATGGCAGTGGCTGCTTCTTGGTCAGTGGGAATCTTGATTGCCTCGGCGATCGCCGCTTTAGGTGGCTTAAGCTGGCTATTGTACACGGCTCATCAAGAGGAAAAACACTTTCCCCTGCGGGAGTGTTCCCCCCAAGAGGCCTATGGCGAAACTCTTTGGCGTATGATCTTTGTCTATTGGCTGGTCTATTGTGGTGCGCGGGGGCTACAGATCGCTGTACCATTGGAGGGCACAGAGTTGGGTCAAATGTGCAAGATCACCGCACTCCTGGCCCTTTTGCTCACCGCCTCCTCGCTGCTTTGCTTACCCCTGCACTATTGGCAAGCACGCCAAGGCCAGCAACAACTCAATTAAAGCCTAATTCTTTCCCTGCTCCTGTCAATGTGGTCTGAGCTGCTCCAACAACTCCTCGATCGCCAAGCCCTGACGCAAGAGCAGGCCGCCCAGCTCATGCAGGGATGGTTGACAGGCGAAATTCCCGATGCTCTCTCCGGAGCTATTCTCACGGCACTACAGTTCAAGGGGCTGACGGTGGAGGAACTGGCGGGGATGGCCAAGGTGTTGCTGGCTCAGTCCCCAGGGGTGTCATTGAATTTGGCCGAACCCCTCATTGATACCTGCGGCACAGGGGGCGATCGCGCCGGTACGTTTAATATTTCCACAGCAGTTGCCTTTGTGGTGGCGGCAGCAGGGGTCAAAGTCGCCAAGCATGGCAATCGTTCCGTCTCTAGCCGCGTTGGTTCAGCGGATGTTCTTGAGCACCTGGGGGTCAACCTTGCCCACGACGATCCCGCCTTTTTGCTCAAGGAAGTGGGGATCACGTTCCTCTTTGCCCCCGGTTGGCATCCCGCCATGAAAGCCGTGGCTTCCCTACGCCGTATCCTAAAAATTCGCACGGTCTTTAACTTGTTAGGTCCTTTGGTCAATCCACTTCATCCCACGGGGCAGGTGATTGGGGTTTACAGCGATCGCTATCTGGAAGCGATGGCCGGTGCCCTGCAACGTCTGGGTCGTCAACGGGGGATTGTCCTCTATGGTCGCGAAGGAGTGGATGAAGCCACCCTTGGCAATATGACTGATTTGGTGATGTTTAGCAGTCCTGAGGAGCCGCTACGCCAAGCAGTCCTCGATCCCCAAGCCTTGGGTCTAGCCAGTGCTCCCCTCAGTGAGTTGGCAGGGGGGGATGTTCAGACGAATGCCGAGATTCTGACCCAAGTTCTTCAGGGAAAAGGGACAACGGCTCAACAGGAGGTGGTGGCGCTCAATGCCGCCCTCGCCCTCTACGTGGCCGCCGCAGTTCAGGATTGGTGGGAAGGGGTAGATCGGGCAAAGGCAATTCTGGCCAGCGGTGCGGCATGGGACAAGTTGCAGGCATTGGTGGCGCTCTCCAATGAAGCCTAGGGTATCTGCCTATTTGCCGCCCTGGTGTGTCTTGGATCCTCTCCTAGATCGGTGGTTACAGGAGGACATCGGTCGGGGCGATCGCACCACCCAGGCCCTGCACCTCCACGAGCACCGAGGAAAAGCCCACATTCGGCTCAAAAGTCAGGGAGTGATTGCCGGCCTGCCCATTGTGGAGCGGGTTTTTCAACGCCTCACATCAAGCGTTGTATTTACCTATGAGCAGGCCGAAGGCGCGATTTGTGATCAGCCGACGATTGTTGCGCGGCTTGAAGCGCCTCTAGAAGCATTACTCCTTGGCGAACGGCTGGCGCTCAATTGCCTCATGCGCCTCAGTGGCATTGCCACCCTCACCCATACCTATGCCCAGCAGATTGCCGATCTGCCCACCCAATTGGTGGATACCCGTAAAACGACACCGGGACTGCGCCTGCTGGAAAAATATGCAGTTGCTGTCGGGGGCGGGGTCAACCATCGCTTTGGCCTTGACGATGCAATCCTGATTAAAGACAACCATATTGTGGCAGCGGGGGGGATCACGGCTGCGGTTGAGAAAGTGCGCCAAGCCAGTCCCTTTCCCTTGGTTATTGAAGTGGAAACCGAGACCCTCGATCAGGTGCGCGAAGCCCTCTCCCTTGGGGTGGCGGTGATTATGCTCGACAATATGCCGCTTCCAGACATGACCAAGGCAGTGGCGATGATCCGCGCCGAAGCTCCCCACATTAAAATTGAGGCCTCTGGCAATATCACTTTGGAAACCTTGCGATCCGTGGCCTTGACCGGCGTAGATTACATTTCTACGAGTGCGATGATCACGCGATCGCCTTGGCTAGATTTTAGTTTGACCATTCTTTAAGTCTTTTTTGAGTGCCTGTTTTTGGAGGTCGTGCCGTGTCTAAGTCCCTGAGCCTCCCTCGGTGGCTTCGCCTGACACCTTGGGAGTTACTGGTGTGGCTGATTGCCCTAGGGATTGCCTTGCCGATTTTTGTCATTCTCAGCCAAATTTTTGTAAATACAGGTAACACTTGGCAGCATTTGGCCGCAACGGTTTTACCTGAGTACCTATTGAACTCCCTTTGGTTGATGTTGGGTGTAGGCATTGGGGTGATTGTCATTGGTGTGAGTACGGCATGGCTGGTCACGAACTGTGAATTTTGGGGGGTGCGCTGGTGGCAGTGGCTGCTGTTGACTCCTTTAGCCGCACCGGCCTATGTGTTGGCCTACACCTATACAGAGTTTTTTGCCTTTGAGGGGCCTGTTCAGGCATGGCTGCGGCAACTGACAGGCTGGGGCTACGGTGACTACTGGTTTCCCAATATCCGTTCCCTTGGCGGGGCGATCGCCATGCTCACCCTTGTCCTTTACCCCTATGTCTATTTGTTGGCGCGGGTAGCCTTTTTGGAGCAGGGGATCTGTAGTTTGGAAGCCAGTCGCTCCCTTGGCTGCGGCCCTTGGCGGAGTTTTTGGACTGTGGCATTGCCCCTGGCGCGGCCGGCGATCGCTGCCGGTACCAGTCTTGCCCTCATGGAAACCCTGAATGATTTTGGCACTGTGCAGTACTTTGGCGTGGATACCTTCACCGTCGGCATTTACCGCACTTGGTTTGGCATGGGTGACAAGATGGCGGCGGCGCAGTTGGCTTCTGTGCTGGTGGTGATTGTTTTTGCTCTGCTGCTTGTCGAGAAATGGTTCCGGGGCAAGGCGCGCTATTACAATCGAGGGGGCGATCGCCCAGTGCCCTATCGCCTCAGGGGATGGCGAGCGGTTGCGGCTTGGTTCGTGTGTGCCCTGCCCGTCGTTTTAGGTTTATTACTGCCGGCGGGGTTGCTCCTCTATTTGGCCATTAGCTACCAACAGCTTCAGCTCAGTCGCGAATTTCTGGAACACGCCAGCCACAGCCTGATTTTGGCGACCCTTTCTGCGGTTCTAGCGGTTGGGATTGCTCTGCTGTTGGCCTATGGCCATCGTTTGCTGCCAACGGTTTGGGTTCGTTGGGGAACCCAAGTGTGTATTACCGGCTATGCAGTTCCAGGGACAGTGATTGCCGTTGGCATCCTCATGCCCTTGGGGTGGCTAGATAACGTCATTAACGATGTCAGTGAGCATCTGTGGGGGGTGGAAGTGGGCTTAATTCTCAGTGGCACAATAGTCGCATTGCTCTATGCCTACTTGGTGCGCTTTTTGGCCGTCTCCTTTAGCAGCGTTGAAGCCAGCTTAGTGAAAATTCGTCCATCCCTCGATGAGGTGGCGCGGACCCTGGGGCGATCCCCTTGGAATATTCTGCGCACGGTTCACTTGCCCCTGATGGTGCCCGGCCTTTTTACCGCAGCCCTGATGATCTTTGTGGATGTCATGAAGGAATTGCCTGCGACATTGGTCATTCGGCCCTTTAACTTTGATACCCTAGCGATACAGGTTTACCGCTTTGCCTCCGATGAGCGGCTTCCCGAAGCGGCCTTAAGTGCCTTGGCCTTGGTGGTCGTGGGTCTCATTCCGGTGATTTGGCTGGGACGGCAAACCCACTGGGCAGATTAGGAAGTTCGGTTTCCCGTTCACGGGCTTCTTAATAATTCGTTACATTAGAAACAACGTTCGCTAGGTGTGCTATGTACTTAGAATTCAAGGCCAGCCAATCTGTTTGCCTCAGTATTGAAACACCCACGGCTCCCTTGCAGCACTACCTGCGTCAGCCCCGGCGGCTTGTTTATGCTTTGACGGATCCAACCCGCGTGGAATTTCTAGGGAGCGATCGCTTTCGTCTGAAGATGCGCCCCCTCAATTTTCTCATGGTCAGCTTGCAACCCACCGTTGATCTGGCCGTTCATGCCAATAGTGATGGCTCTTTACAATTACGCTCCCTTGGCTGTGAAATTCGCGGGGTGGACTACATCAATCGCCGCTTTCACCTCGCCCTCGAAGGTTACCTGTCTCCCCAAGCTACGCCGAACGGTACGGATTTGGTTGGTCGAGCTGATTTGCAAGTGGGCGTGGATATTCCGCCGCCTTTAGATCTCACGCCGCGTCCCCTTCTCGAAGCCACCGGCAATGGGTTACTCAAGAGCGTTCTTTTAACGATTAAACAGCGCCTTAGTCAGCACCTTGTGGCCGATTATCAACGCTGGCTCACGGAGGTGGAAAGCCATGGCAGTAGCGATTGGCTCACACCTATTCCTGTGAGTTCCACCTAGAGCTGCAAGCTCCCCTACAAATAAACCTGCTTGGTACTGAGTAACTGAGCAAGGCCAAAGAGACCCCGTTGGCACCCCTGGGCAACAGCGCCAATGGCCAGTGCATCCAAGCGCTCTAGGTGGGGAGGACGATTGACAAAAACCAAGGGGGTCTGCACCTGCTGATAAAAAACACGGCAATCTCTGTAGCTGCTGGCAACAATCCCACTGGCGGCGCTGCCATACCGGTGAATCCAAGTGATTGCTGTGGTGAGATCCTCTTCGTAGTGCCACGCTAAGCGTTGATCTAGATAGGGGAGTGGCCACTCACCGGCATCTACAAGGGGAATGTGGGGATAGTTGCGGTGCAGGTACTCGTCCACCCCCTGTTTGTAGCCGGCTTGGGTGAGTTCATTGATCACAAAGGTCAAATGGGAGGGATTGACATTGCTGAGTACAATGACCTTTTCAATTGCCAGGGCGCGATCAGGGTTTGCTTGGTGGCTGTGCTGAATACAATTGAGGACACTCTCTGGCGACACAGAGCCATCCCAAACAAGGTAAGTATTACCAAGGGAAAGCGAGACTAGGGGACAGCGGGCAGCAGCGCGTTGCTCGGCCACAAAGCGGAAACGGCCATAAACAAGAGCGAGATCAACCGCAGTGGCATCCGCAAGCCAACTGGCGGGCGGGAGAGAAAGGGTCTGAATGGCCGTTTTTGGCAGACTGCTTTTGCTCAATGCAGCTTCGATGAGGCTGGCGATCGCCCCCGCCGTGTAGCGACTACTTTCAGCACTCCAGAGCACAAGGGCATTTCCCGTTTTCAGTGCCATGCCCGCCAGCATCAAACTTAAGGTGGGTAGTCCTTCATAAACCAATGCCACCACCCCTAGGGGAACTGCATACTGAAACCGCTCTGGCTGTGTAGGGCAGGGTTGCTGCCACGGATCCGCTGCATGGTAGAGGCGCTCTAGCCACTGCTGAATGCGGTGCAGGCGCTCATGGGTCAACCGCAACCAGCCAACCACAATCTGAGATACTGCCAGATCGCGGCTGGATTCGAGATCAAGAGTATTTTGTTCCAACAGTAAAGACTCTGCTGTTGCTAACTCCTCAATCAAATGCCTGAGAGCTTCCTGGCGCAGAGCATAGCCGGCTTGGCTGAGGTGTGTACTGGCGACCCGCGCCACCCTTAGGGGCTCAGGCAACATAGCCGCAGATCGCTCAACGACGGGAGAGGGCAATCCACACCAGAAATGCTGGTGTCAGGGCAATCAGCAGGGAGGCAATAATCCATAGCAGCCCTTCAGGTTTTAAGGACAATTGTAGAAGTAAGGGCAGCCACAACAGAATAGGCATCAATAAAAAGAAACTCAGGCCAATTGCGAAATACCAGTAACTTTCTGAGAACCCCCGCTGCAACTGACTCCACTGCAACCCTGTCCAATACCACGCTCGCTTGTAGGGATAGGTGGTAGCCAATTGCTCAATGGAAAAGCCATCGGGACGAACGACAAAGATTTGTTGACAGCGCCGACATCCAAAG
This sequence comes from uncultured Thermosynechococcus sp., assembly GCF_937958135.1. Lineage (NCBI taxonomy): Bacteria > Bacillati > Cyanobacteriota > Cyanophyceae > Acaryochloridales > Thermosynechococcaceae > Thermosynechococcus > uncultured Thermosynechococcus sp. Next base: position 9,657 of record NZ_CALGOG010000106.1, read on the forward strand.
GCTTCTGTGAGGGCAATAGGCACCAGCTCCCCCTGACGGCGACAAGGGCAGGGGTAACTTGCATCCAGATCCAGTTTCTGGGGTTTAATTGGAGCCACGGTGGCTGTCCAGAACGCAAACAATAGGTTAGGTAATGATGCGATTAAGGGCGATCGCTCGCCTACTGATACAGCATACAAAGAGAATTTTGTTTTGCCCGTAACTTATACAATTTGTTAAAGATAGACCGAAAAGCAGCACATTTTGAATTTTCTGTAATGGGGGAATGTAGGCTAGGATACAGTTCTGCCGCAACCCCTCTTGATGATGATTCCCCAGGATTTTCTCGACCAAATTAACCCCGATCGCTATATCGTCCCCGCTGGCGAGAAATTTCACTGGAAGGACTATGATCCTGCCGATACTGCTGGCCTCAAAAGCAAAGTCGAAGCCCAAGAACTCCTCGCCGCTGGTATTAAGAAGCTAGCGGCCTACCAAGATGTCCTCTATGCCCAGAATATCTATGCGCTGCTGATTATCTTCCAAGCGATGGACGCAGCGGGCAAAGACAGCACAATCAAACACGTGATGAGTGGTCTCAACCCCCAAGGCTGTCAGGTGTATAGCTTTAAGGCACCCAGTGCTGAGGAGTTGGATCACGACTTTTTGTGGCGATTTAACCGGGCATTGCCAGAGCGGGGTTGCATTGGTATTTTTAATCGCTCCTATTACGAAGAAGTCCTTGTGGTGCGGGTACACCCCGATTTACTCAATCGCCAGCAACTTCCTGCGGAAACCAAGACCAAGCACATCTGGAAAGAGCGCTTTGAGGACATTAATCACTACGAACGTTACTTGACACGTAATGGCATTCTCATCCTCAAGTTTTTCTTGAATATCTCCAAATCAGAGCAAAAAAAACGCTTTTTGGAGCGCATTAGTCGTCCAGACAAGAACTGGAAATTTTCGATTGAGGATGTGCGCGATCGCGCCCACTGGAATGACTATCGAGAAGCCTATGCCGAGGTCTTTCGCCACACCAGTACCGAATGGGCACCGTGGCACATTATTCCCGCCGATCGCAAGTGGTTTGCACGGCTGATGGTGGCTCACTTCATTTATCAAAAACTGGCAAGCCTTAACCTACACTACCCCCTTGTCACTGAAACCCACAGGCAACAACTCCTAGAGGCAAAAGCACTGCTGGAAAACGAACCCGATGAGGATTAGGCACTGCCCTCTCCTTGAGGGACTTCCTGCCAGAGGGACGTTATCTCCCGCAGGCTTCGGTAATCCCCATTTCCGAGAATCAAATGGTCAAGCACGGGAATTCCCATCACTTGTCCTGCTTGCAGAACTTGTTTTGTCAAGTCCAGATCCGCTTGACTGGGAGAGAGATTCCCTGAGGGATGGTTGTGGGCAATAATCAGGCGGCTGGCATTGCGGCGCACCGCTTCCCGGAAAATTTCGCGGGGATGGGCAAGGGTTTCGGTTGCCGTTCCCACCGTAATCACATGAGACCCCAATAGGCGATTGCGCACATCTAGCAGGAGAACGGCAAAGCGTTCCGTCGGTTGCCACATCAGATCGGCACTAAGCACAGCAGCAGCAAGGGCAGGATTGTCAATGATCGTTTGCTCCCCCGGCCGCGACTGAAAGACCCGCTTCCCCAATTCCACAGCAGCCAGAATTGTTGTGGCTTTGGCAGGGCCAACGCCGGGAATGGCCATCAATTCCTCTGGGGTAATGTCGCGCAAAACGCTCACCGCATCGGTACTGTCACCACTGCGCTCCCCCAACTGTTTGAGGATGAATTGTCCTAAACCTACCGCTGAGAGTTTGCCAGCCCCTTGACCGGTGCCCAATAAAATCGCCAGCAGTTCTGCGGAACTGAGGTAGCGGGCACCTTGGCTGAGCAGCTTTTCACGGGGGCGATCGCCAATGGGCAAATCAGCAACACGGAGCGAGTAGGACATGACAGCAG